>JAQTRE010000007.1 GCA_028711995.1 Dehalococcoidia bacterium
GTCTGCTTATGCCTGTGGTTCTCTCTGAACATCCCTTCACCTCAAGTCGAATAGCCTCAACTTGAGTCTATCGCATCCCAATATCAGCTTCAATACCAAGGCGCTACCTTTTTGCAGGAACGCCAAGGATCATCAAATATGTTCGTTGGCAGGAAAGCCAGGATTCAGGTCAAGCGAAGCTTGAACTGTAAAAGTGCCACGGGCTTGCCCGTGGGTATCTACTCACCTCCTCGGCAACTGTGACGGCCACAGCCGCTACAGACGAAGGTGTACCTCCATCCGAGTACGGCCCATACATTTCGGCCTCTTTCACCATTCCAGCATCGAGATCAACCTTGGCCGTCACCCGAGAAGGATCTCCCTCAAGATCGAACCTGACGATGGCCATCTTGGGTCCTGGAATCAGGGTAATCTCCCCGATTTCGGTGGCCACTGTCCCGGAAATGAAGATCGGGTAGACCTCAACACTCAGTATGGCGGCTTCGTCAATAGGAGGCTGAATCATGATTGAGGATTTGGCCAAATCGATGGCCCTCTCTTTTTCCGCATCCGTCAGTTCCGGCAGCTTGACCTCGCTGATGGCAACAACCGTTTTCGACTTCAGATCCACTTTGACAGCTATGGGTGGCCGCATCTCCGATGAGCAGACGACAATATTATTCTCCTCCACCACCTGAAGAACGGTTACTTCATCGCCCCCAAAAGCCGCTTGAACATCCGGGCTGTTCCGGGCGATCTCCGATGCCAGGGCCGTATTGTATCCCCCGGAGGAAGGCAGGATAAGGATCAGCGCAATTACCACTGCTACCAGCGCACTCCCGACGGCGATTCTCCACTTGGATTGGAAGATAAATTCTTGCGCCATTTTTACTCCTTTTGCTAATTTTGAATCTGCCTTGAAAACGCGACTATGATCTGATTCCTTTAGCCGTGACATCGTAGTTTTTCTGAGGTCCGAGAATTTCGGGATTTCCTTCAGGATAGCTAGCTGTTGCTTAACCTCGGTCCAAGCCGCAAGCGCTTGCCGACATCCGGCACAATTCGTCAGATGTCTATCCGCCAACCCTTGAATTTCCGGTGTCAACTCTCGATTGGCGTAGGCGGAGAGGAGTTCCTTCATCTCAGCGCATCTCATTCTCCGTTACCCCCCGAATTTGCTCCATAAGCCGCTCGAAATCTCTGGCTTCCCCTGGCCACTCGCTTGCGAACCGCTTCCTCGGAGATGCCCATAATCCGGGCGATTTCTGCGTACTTGAATCCTTCAACAAAGTGAAGCACCATGCAATTCCGCTGATCGTAAGGAACCTGTAACAAAGACTCTTCGATGGCCATTTGCTGTTCGACCCTCTCTGGAGCGGAATCCTTCGCCGGAATATCCTGTCTCCCATAATCGCTGAATGGGATAAATGAAATACGGCGCTTTCGGCGATAATACTGGCGCGGCATTATTGGTAGCAATCCGGTACAGCCATGCCTTGAACGAAATGGGTGAATTGAAACTGTCGATGCCGCGATATGCCTGGAAAAAGGTGTCCTGAGCGAGGTCCTGTGCCACACCGAAATCACCGCTCAACCGATATAGATAACGCACGATCGGCATTTGATAATGCTCCACGATTTCCTCAAACGCGTCGGTATTGCCCTGGCGTATCGATTCTATGATCCGGGCTTCATCCACGAACAGCGTCTCCTTTTCCCCACACTTACTATAATGCTTGGGGCCATCAAAACCGGACAAAACCGGCAATATTGCCTTGTGGGGTATCGGGTAAACGTAGGCAATCAGGCACCAAAGCGCCTCGCTATGATGTCAAGGGTCCCGCTCTCTCCAGCATCGAGAACTCAGCAGATGGTAGATCGCATAGCCTTCTAAAAGGACGAAGCGTATGGGCCTCAAACTTATGCTGCACAGAGAGGCAGCTTTACGATGAAAGTAGTCCCAACACCAACAGTGCTTTTTACCTCGATTTGGCCTTTGTGCAACCCTACGGCATAAGCGGCAATCGATAAGCCCAACCCGGCTCCGCCACTGTTCCTGGCCCGCGAACCATCCGCGCGGTAGAACCGCTCAAATATATGAGGCAAGTGTTCCGGTGCAATGCCTATGCCGCTGTCTTCTATGACGATCATTGCCCACTCTCCCTCCTCAGAAACATTTACTGCAACTTCTCCACCTGATCTGTTATAGCGGATTCCGTTCTCGAGGAGATTCTGGAAGACTCGTCTCAGCAGTCCCGAATCTCCTCGCGTCATCAGGCCATCACCGCTTGTGTTGCTGGTAAGTTTCAGGTTCACCGAATGCTGGTCTGCCAGCGGTTTAAGATCGAGCAGAGCTTCCTCAAGGAGCGGTTCAAGAACAATTGGGGTATCAGGAAGAAAGCGTTCCTCCGTTGCCAGCAGAAGAAGATCATCCACCAATCGCTGTAATCGAGTGAGTGCTCGTTCCAGCGTCAAACTCATCTCACGGTAATGCTCAGTTGTGGCATTGGGATCGGCGCCGACAACATTCAGGCTCGCGCGCAATGTGGCCAGGGGTGTCCGCAATTCGTGGGCTGCATCGGCAACGAACCGGCCCTGCTGTTCGAATGCAGACTCCAAGCGATTCAACATGGAGTCGAAGGAACCAGCCAATTGCTTGAGTTCATCCTCCGGGCCTTTCAGATTGAGGCGTGTATCGAGCGTTTGGGCGTTAATGCCTTGAGCCGCTTGAGCGAGTTTCTGTACCGGGCGGAGAGCCCGTCCGGCCAGCCAATAAGCGCCAAGCCCGCCGAGCAGCACAATTACTCCCAGCCCGATGAGTGAGATAACACGCATTTCATGAAAGACATCCTCTCGAACGGCTGAGGTTGAAACCCCAGTTATCCTTTCCACGGCAGAGGGCTGGAAGGTGATGGTATAGGATTGCGATTCTCCCACCTCATCGGGAGAAGAAGGAGAGGTCTGGTAAACCGCCTCTGAAGGGAAGGTAGTCCCCGAAGGGAAAGTGACAGTCACAGACTCTGGCGGAAGGGCAACGTCCTCTCCCTCTACTACCATGCTTGGTACAATTGATGAAGTTCCAAAAAGAATACCCATCCCCTCCGGGGCTTGAGCTGTCACCACTGTGACGGGTATCTGCCCTGTCATCACATGAGTTTTGGTCGTCGTGAACGGAGTCGCCACATTGACCAGAACCAATAATCCGATACTGATTGCCAGCAACAGCCCCGTCACCCAGAGCGCCAGCCGCACCCTCAAGGTAAGCCTTCTCTTTACTGATTTCAGGACGGAAGTACCTCGATTCATAATGTATCCTCCGTGAAAGAAGATGAGACAAGCCTGTATCCCTGCCCCACGATGGTTTCGATATATTCCGATGATGTTCCATTGCCGCTGAGCTTCCGCCGCAAAGAGTGAATGTGGACGCGTACCGAACCGGAGAAGGGATCGGCTTCAGCATCCCAGACATGCTCCAGTAATTTCTCCTGCGAAATGATTTCTCCGGGATGACGCATGAGGTATTCCATGATGCCGAATTCTTTACGGGTAAGCTCAAGCCGGCATTTATCATGCCAGACGATTTTGGACGCCGGATCAAGTTTAAGTTTTCCCAATTGAATAACGGTATCCCGCACTCGCAGGTCTCGCCGCAACAGCGCACGCACACGAGCAACAAGCTCGCCGAAATCAAAAGGCTTGGCCAGATAATCATCTGCCCCGATATCGAGTCCGGTAATCCTGTCAGCGGGATGACTGCGGGCGGTCACCATCAGAATCAGCAGATTGGGTCGGCTGATCCGCAATCGGCGGCAGATTTCCAAGCCATCCATTCCCGGCAAATTCAGATCCAGGATCAACAAATCATAGTCGTTGATGGCTGCATGTTCGTAGCCATGGTTGCCGTCAAAAACAGCGTCCACAGCATATCCTTGTTTCCGAAGTCCTTCGGCAAGGATATTGGCAAGATCGATCTCGTCCTCAATTATGAGTATTCGCAATCTGTCGCTCCGTTTCAACTCAGCAGAGGGTCTGAATCAGGGCCAACCTCTTAACCTCAAATCTCCCCGGTCTCCTGGCAAGAGAGACCAGGGAGAGACATGTCTGTCAATCGGCCCCAGCCCTGCTGGGTGTAGCTTCCGGATAGGGAGTGGCGGTGGGGCATGGTTCAGGGGTTGCTTCAAGGATTGAGAATGCTCGCTGGCCATCGCTTAACCCACAGGAATAGATACGGTCACCATAGGGGGTGACTGTGGGTTCCGGTGACATGCAAGGACAGATGCAATTATCAGGAAACTGAACCCTGATTTGACCCGTTTTTACATCTCCTGCTGCAGAACTCACGACAGTGACAGTAACGGCTTCATCTTCAGATGAGAGCGCCGAAACTTCTCCATCGACTACGCTGAAAGTGCAGATGCACCCGGAAGTAGCTGGCGATTCCAAGGGCTCTGACTCAGCATTCACCTGAGAATCCCATACGATCGAATCAGCCGGTAGCTGAGTGACACCAACTTCCTGGATATCGTCCGCCCCTGACTCTTCAATGGTAACCCCGTTTATTTCTACGGGACCCAGGTGATTCTTCTGCGAACCGTCAGCAAGAGCGACCGCCCCTGTGGCCGCTCCAACTACCATGACCAGACCGAGGCCAATGCCAAACACCTTCTTTTTGATCATCTTTTTCCTCCGTTTTTGTTACTTGACTGTACAGCCAAATATATTAAAACACAGAGGGAGTTAAGTCTCTGTTAAGATTTGAGCGGTTTACGGTGTTGTTTTTTCAGGGACCGGCGTGGGCACCATCAAATCATCCCAGGGCTTGGCGTCAGCCGGGGCCTCTATCGAGATTGGCGCATTGAAGTCATAATAGCGGATGAGCATGGTCGCATCGAACCATCGCTCTTCTTCATCTGCACGCCATGGGTCCAGTGATCTGGAGACGCTCCTCTCCTGGCGAACAATGTAATCGTCTGTCCCGATCCAGAGTTCTATGGTCTGTTCACTCCGGCGCATCTGGTCCATGTAGCGAAGCTGTTCCGCATTAAGTTCGCCTTGCTCTTTTTCGATATCGATTATCTGATCATCAACCACCAGATTCATATCGACTTCACCGGAGAAGTGAAGGCACTCGGTGCCGTCGATGGTTTCGTGTGTAAGTTCTCCCCAGTTGACCTTATCAACATAATCTGAGAACTCGCTTCTAACGAAAAGTCCTGGACCCGGTGGAGGGAACTCTATTGGGGATTCCTCTTCGCGGAATCCCCAATAGGCGTCGTCGCTGTCCCGGCTATAGACTATATTTCCGATTCTGATGTTTTCGCTTGTGCCGTCCTTATCGGTCGAGGTCTGGCGGTATTGATCCGGGGCCACAAACTCGATTTGAGATACATTGTTCTCCGCTTCACCATCAAAGGTCGACGAGGTGTCAAAAACAGCCCTATAGGATTGCACTGAGCTGCCAGATACCACCGCTTTTTCAATTATTGCTCCAGGGTCTGTCGTCTGTTCTTGTGACTCGCTTTCGCCGCAGCCAACAAGGGGTAGAATAGAGATTGTCATCAGAATCAGCAGAACGCAGATGTGAATTTTCATGAGATGCTCCTTTCTAGAACGGCATGGGACTTATTTCAATGACTCTCTTTTCGGCAAAATGCACGAAGATGTGAAGCGATTTCACTCGTGTTGCCGAATGATAAGTCTTTTCGGCGATCGTCCCGTCGTCGTTGTACCGGACGAACGGCCAGTCGTATTCGATGATGCACTCTTCCTTTAGTCTGATCTCCGGGCCTGCTCCCATGAACACACTGGACTCGCCGGGACCGGGTGAGTAGTAATACGGAATGACATTCCAGATTTCATATTCCCTGTTCTGCAACAAATCCTGTACGCGCGGATCAACGAGGGCGACCTGAATGGCGAACTCCTGTTGCTCTTGGCTCAAAGAGTAATTTCCGGTGGTATCTTCTCCGGTTGTCGGCAATGCCGAAGGCGGTAGAGCCATCGGCGCGAGGGCGACTGAGCTTTCGTCAAGATTGACATTGACGGATACATCGTTTAGCGGCTGGCTTATCCCTGCAAACTGCTTGGGTGCAAAGAATCGTATCTGGAGAGAGGCCTGTCCGTTGGAGCTAATAAAAATATCGGTGATGACATATTCCGAACCCTCGACAATGGCCTGGATGGTGGGATCGGCCAGTGCCATCCCCTTTGCTTCACTCTGCTTTTCCGGGTCTTCCCATGGAAGTTCAGGAAAAGGTCTCCTTTCTTTTTCATAAAGTTTCTCTTTAATCAGCCTGGAGAGGTTTTCGGGCATCGGTGTGACCTGCATCACCTTGGCCGATTCAAGGTCCACGGTGACGCTGAGCGCGCCGAAATCGATTTTGTAGGGATGGAGAAAATAAGTGACGATCACCTGTGCCGCCTTCTGAGCTGTTTCCGAGTAATGGGGATAGACATCCCAGACGGCATGATCGGTATCCTCAAGCAGCGACAAGACCTCCATATCGGTGATGGCAATCTCCACAGCCCGGTTCTTTTCCGCCTCCGTCAGCGGCGGCAGCACTTTTGAAGGGACGAGGGCATTGAGCGCATCCGGGATCTCGCGGCCAGCTATTATTGCTTCTATTGTCCGTATTGGCGGCGTCTCTTCTGTGGCCTCTAGTTCCTCGGCGCGGATGCCGACATGGATCGGATCGGCCCAGTAATCGTAGATAATGAGCTCATAGAGGCTGCCATTTTCAGTCGGACGATAAGAATAATCTCCGGGGCTGTTTTCCTTTTGAACCACCGGCTCGCCGGTGAGGGCATTACCAGGCCACTCGCGGGAGAGGGCTTTCAGGGTATCGCTCATCGATTCGGCATCGAGGCGCTCCGGGAAGACCCCGTGCGCATCCTTGAAAACACGTAGCAGTTGTTGCAATTCGCCCCCTGTATTCTGGATACTGCTGTATAACCCTTCGGCCTTTCTTTCGTACAGCACTTTTTCCGGTTTCTCGATGCGGATGTTCTCATCGTAGTTGATGCCGATGGCACCCGGGTATTTTTCCACTCCCAGAGAGGATTCCAGCCGCTGTTCCGTTTCTATCAGTCGCGGCAAGGCGCTTTCCTCGTCCACATAGATACGAAGCCCCATGCTTGAGATGTCTTTTGTTATACCGGAGATATACTCCTCTCCCCCATGGACGCTCACTTCGGCATTATCGAAATCGCACCCTCTCATGCCGAAGGCTTCTGCGATCTGGATGAACTCCGCTTTCAATTCCGTGGTGAGTTCGGTGGCATTCCTAACCTGAGCCTGGAAGTAGCAGCCTTGGGTGGAGTTCAGTTCGATATAGGTGTTTTCGCTGAGTATCGGCCCATCGGGTCTATCCAAGAATTCATATCCCAGCGACTCCACCAGCGCCATATCGGATTCTCCGTCGCCTGGAGGGCAATCAATGAAAACCCACATCGTTGTTGATGGCAGGTTGTCCTTTGCCCAGCCTTCAACATCCAGTTCGGCCTCAAAGACCCGGCACGGTTTTCCGTCGATCGTCTCGCTTCCCACCTCGACCGGACTCAGCGCGTGTTTCAGATACTTGTACGGATTGCTCAGCGCATAGTTGAAGTCGCCGCCGGTTCCCCAGACTTCCTCCCAATAGACGCCATCTTCTGAGACATATATATCGTTGCCAATGGCGATATTGTATGAGTAGATATCATAGGCATCTTCTTCATAATAAGAGAATCTGTCGGGGAGGACGAACTCGATTTGAGGCTCATCGGCAGGCCGGTCAAAAGATACCTCTTCCCCGGAGCCGACCTCGCTCCTGAAGATGCTGAAGCGGGGATTCTCCTCCATTGCTTTGATAGCGCTTGCCAAGGAAATATCTCTTCCTTCAGAGTCGTCACCGCATCCGGCGATGGGCAAGATCATCATCAAAAGCAAAGCCGTTAGGATCCATCTCAAATTCATTTTCTGTTCTCCTTCAGATCACATCATTCCCGGCCAAAAGGCCTGGCTAAAGTCGCATCGGCGAGCTCATGCCAGTGAATCTCCCCCAGCAGGAGCTGGGGGCTTCTTGGGTACACGGCTCTTGACCTTCGTCCAATCGCCGTGCGCCTTCGGCAGCCTATCCATCACCAGACCGGAGTCTGGTGTTTTGTCGGCAGAATAAGAACCACGGCTCATCCCAGCTCTTGGGCCTAGACGTCGTACAGAAGAGGTATACCACAAACAGAAGGTGAAAGCAATGATGCCAGGAGCGGAACACCAAGAGCCATCAAAAGCAGAAGAAGGTCGACAGGAGTAGAGAGGACATACCTGTGGGAAATATCTGCCGGATATCCAACCAATCCTCGCCGCATTCAGACGCACAATTGGTTGCGCCAGTTCATGTCGCAAATGAAGAACATGAACTTCTCGCCGATGACGTAGCCTGGCCTCAACATCGGGAAGCCGCTTGGAAACGGCTGTTCAACAACCTCGTCAGGGGGACCTTCATCTCATTTTTCAGGTACGTCGAGTACGTAGATGTATTGATTCGGCGCGCTATTATGTTGGACTTGCAAGTGGATGCCGAACATAGAATCAGGGTCGACTATGATTTCGCAAGGAGTCCATTCAAAAGCGATCCTGTCTCCGCTGGGGCTCCAACTGATATCTCCCAGGAAGCCGTCTTTGAGAGGCATCTGAATCAGATATCTGAACCTATCTACCCCCATTCCTCCGTCAGGTTCATGTTGAACATGCCCGATTTCCCACAGCTCCTGGGATAACTCGGCTGTGTTTTCAGAACCGGCCCTTAATCCCCAGGAGAAATAGGCTACCGACAAACCATCGGGATGCCATGCCAAAACGTCTTGGTTTTCATACTGCATCATCCAACCCGGAACACTCCGGTTGGTGATCACGTTTCGGTCAGTTCCATCGGGTCTGATTGTACAGATGTCTTGACCTCGATCCAGGCCGTTGCCCATAAAACCCCTCTCCATGCTAAAGTCATGTGAGGTAAAAACGATCTTCGAACCGTCGGGGCTCCACAACGGGTTGTCTTCGGCAATATCCGGCGTATTCGTCAGCCTGCTGAGGTTGCCCGTTTCGCTATCTATGAGCCAGAGATCAGGCTTTGGATTTTTCCCTTCCCCGAATTCCTCATAAGGAATCCATGCACATACCAGCTTCTGTTCATCCGGACTCCAGGAGGGCAGCCAGGAAGGCGTATCGGAATAGATGTATTTGAGCTCACCGCTCCGGATATCCCATATCGCAAGACGCGATATCCAAGGACGTGATGTGGGGTCTTCTAAAATCTGCAGAACAGCCAGTTTCGTTGAGGAGCTCCAGACAAGGTAATCATTGAGGGGCTTGGAATCGCCATTTCTCACGATTGTGACATCATCCAACCTCGCTACACTCTGAACATTTTCGTCATGAATGCCGACTGACAAAACCTCGATGCCATTGGCTCTATAGTCAGGGTTTTTCTTGTCCCGCTCGATCGGCCTTACGAACAGCACTTCATCACCGGCGGGTGAAAAGGCAGGATCGAAACCTTCCGCCAATTGGCGAACACTCCCCTGGTCCGCATCGGCAATGTAGATCCAGCCATCGCATTCAAAGACGATATTTGCACCGTCGGGGGACCAGACTGGATTCTCGCACCGCCCGTCTTGGTCAGTAAGCTTCAAGAGATCGCCTGTGTATGACCACGCGTCCGGATCAAGATCGGAACCGCCGATCATGTCGGAGAAAACCTCCACCACTGGTTTCGGCTCGCTGTCGATATAGACATGAAATGTCAGCACTGTTATGGCCAGAGATAGTATGGCTATTCCTGTGATCCATTTGGGATTCATCGGACACCCCGTTCCCAAAAAAGTTACTACCGAAGGCTTACACCATGCGGTAAACACAGTGTGGCACATCAGGCGCATTCAGTCATGGGTGGCAGCGCTCAAACCGTGTGAGGGATTGCATTTAACATATGCCCGTCGCCTGGGGAAACCCCTGAACTGGCGGTAGAACATTCAATCAGCACAGATTCCTTAGTCTGCGCTGAAGATAGGGTAAGCTTGCAGGCTTATTCGGTGCTGCCGCCAATGATATAAGGGCCAGGGCGTGATAATTTTGGAGTGGGGGTGAAATTATGAAGATCAGACGATCCGTTTGGGCAGGCAGCATCGGGATTATACTGGCGGCATTGGCGTTCGCGTCCGTCTCTTTTGCCCTTGAGAAAGATCAGTCGCTTATTCCCGATCCCAGGCTTCAAAGAGCGATTCTTTACTCATACGGGATGGAGACAGGGGAAAACTTGGGGGATATCTCCAAATCCAATCTGGCAAAGATCAGATACATTTGGGGCTCCAACGCAGGTATCACCGATCTCAGCGGACTGGAATACTGTGTCAATCTTGAGATGCTCATGCTCTCCAGAAACAATATCACCGATATTTCGCCGGTAGCGAGCCTCTCCAAGCTGACTTACCTCGATATCATCGGAAATGAGGTTACCGATATTTCTCCCATTGCCGATCTGAAGAACCTGACTCACTTTCAAGCTTGGGTGAATAATATCAGTGACCTTACCCCACTGGCCAACCTAACAGGTCTGACCGATCTGGCACTTCTGGAAAATAACGTTAGCGATATTTCGCCGCTGGCCGGGCTCACCAACTTGGAATCATTGTGTCTTCTGGGGAACCAGATCAGTGATATCTCTATCTTGGCAAACCTCACTAATTTGAAATATCTGAGTCTTAATGACAATAAGATCGGAGATATCTCAGCTCTGGCAAGCCTCACCAATTTGGAATCCCTGAGTCTTGAGGGTAATGAAATCAGCGATCTCTCGCCGCTATTATTGAATGACGGATTGGGGATCGAATATGCAAACGTTCCCGGTTCTGGGGATAAGCCAAGCCCTGATCCTGATACCGTGGATTTGACGGGCAATCCCTTGAACGGGATTTCGGTTGGTGTCTATATTCCTCAGCTTGAGGAAAGAGGCGTGGAAGTCACACGATAGCAGGCTGAAAACCTTTCTACAGATATGTGAGGTGAAGTATGGAAAAACTGGCCATAGTATTTCTGTCTTTAACATTTATCTTTGCCTTTGGTTCCGGTGCAGTTCTCTGGTGGGACAATACCAATAGAGTGACGTTGCCTGACTCCCGGATTGAGGACAGTGTCCGCCAGCAAATAGGAAAGTCCAGCGGACCTATCCACAAAAGCGACATCAGGAACATGACGGCGTTGTCCATTTTAGGAGACAAGGGGCCATCGCAGGAATACGGAGAGGTCTTAGACTTGACAGGGCTCGACCAATCTACCTCATTGAGGATACTGATAATCTGCGGCGCAAAAATTGATGACCTCTCCCCAATTTCAAGTCTCTCCCATCTTGAATCAGTAATGCTTCAAGATTGTGATATCACTGACCTCTCTCCGCTTTCGAATTTACCTGATTTGAATTACCTGTCCATATACGTCAGCCATGTGCACGATTTCTCCCCATTAAGCGCAATGACGGGATTGCAGGGACTTCACTTGGGAGAGACTGAAATCAGCGACCTCTCGTTTCTCTCTCACTTAACCCATCTCACCGAACTCAGCCTGTACGACAGTCAGATCAGCGACCTGTCTTCTTTATCAAACCTGGCCGATCTGGTGAGGATTGACCTTCGCAAGAATCAGATTAGCCATATCTTTCCTTTGGCAAATCTGACCAATCTGACAAGCCTTACAATAAGCGAAAATCAAATCAGCGACCTCTCTCCGCTTAAGAATCTGACCAGGCTTGAAAATCTTGACCTTTCAGATAATCAGATCAGCGACCTGAGGCCGCTGGCAGATATCGACAGTCTGGCATATCTCAACCTTATCGACAATGAGGTCAGCGACCTTTCACCGCTGCTGGAAAATGGGGGTCTGAAATACGATTCGACATCGGGAAACGGACTGCATATCGAGGGAAATCCGCTGAGTGATATTGCTGTTAACGAATTGATACCTCAACTCAGGCAAGCGGGCAAAGCTGTTTTCTGGTAATCGACCCGCTCTTTGGGATTCAAATGAGGCTCTAGTATGTTATCAGAATTGAAAAGAGCTTTTACATTCGCTTTTTATTGGCCGACCATCGCTAGGCCTACGAATCTTTCTAATTTTGGGTGATTTCCTCAGTGAAACTTGGGGCCTATTTACATGACTAAGATGAACTTATGCGGCAGACTACTATTGAGAAAGTCAATACTATCCAGTCAGGAGGGATCATGAACAATCTACGTAAATCGGTGATGGTTGTGATGGCGCTGCTTCTGTCAGCATTATTTATGGCTTCTTGTAGTGGTGATTCTACGGATGCGGATAGGTATTCTGGCGACGGATGGTACGACATAGGCTCGGTGTCTTTCAGAATACCTGAGGATCGGTCAGATAACCTACCTCCACCTGGTGGCGTCTGGGACAAATTCATGAACAGCCACAATGGACAAGGCTTAGTGAGTGTGACCGACTCCACAAAGTCAGCAGAGCTTACAATAGCTGTCTTAAGATTGCCAGCAAATGGAGATGTTGATTTCAACGCTCCAAGTCTGGATACTTATGTCGAATCGGCAGCAGAGATTCTGATGTCCATTCATAACTACTTGTATTCCGATGCCCGGGTGAAAACAGAGCTTTCAGGCCATTTGGCGTGTGAATACACCTATCACGGATCGAATTCAGGTCTCGACTTTGAGGGGCGATTTCTGGCAGTAGCAGGTAATGATGATCTGGTGATTCTCACATATGTCGCCCCGACAGAAAGATGGGACTACTTCGGCCCGATCTACGACGCCACAAAGAGCCACATTTGCTTCTCGACGAAGAAAAACGCCGACGGCACCTGGGAACCGTGTTTCGTCCAATATCTTTGAGAGCGTCGCCGAGTATGTTGCAGAAACCATCCTGAAGGACTCTGAATGAGATTTTGGCCGATATCTGTGCGTGTCAGCTTGAAGGAAAGGGAGGAAGATTGTTGTGGATCGGACTTACGAGTCTCTGGCGGGAGAGAGTTGAAGACTTCCGCAGGGTCTCATACTTCAATCCCGTGCGCTCGCATAACCATCAGATTGGCGACGACGACCACACTGAGTACAACCGCTAACGGTAGAAGCAGTCTTTCTCTTCGCTTCCATCTCAACGCCCACAACACGCACATGGCCATTACGATCTTCAAAAATAGGGTCGGCTCGATCCCGATTTTGTCGATGCTAAAGCAAAGGATGGAGTTAAATTCCACCAGCAGCGCATCCTGAGTCAAGGCCAAATAGGTAAGCACGGCATCCAACAGGTTTGCTGCCAGGAAGATGTCGGCCTTCAAGTCGCTTAGCATCAGTGGTCCCAGAATGAGATGCACAACACTCCTCTATAAACTTCGTGGTATCAGTCTTCGATCAACCAACCGGGCCCTGACTTATTCATAGCACGACAGGCTACGGCTAGCTATAGGCTAAAAGTACCGGCTTGTCTCGTTACTTCCACAGTCAAAAAGGCGGTATTCTATAGTGACTTGATATCTCATCGATGTGCTGATATGATACTTAGGCCGAAGGACGCTTGGCGCATTGCTTCAACATGGAGGTTTGAAAGATCAGAATGGCTAACGTAAAGATTTTGTTCGCAGAAACCAGACCTCAGTTCTTGTTGCTGACCCCAGTTTGCGTTTTCGCCGGGATTGCCGCCAGCCTTTACGATGGAAATGCCTTCCACGGTATGTCTTTTGTCTTGGCATTCATCGGAGCATTGTTCGCGCATATCACTGTGAATGTACTCAATGACTACTTCGACTATCAGAGTGGCGTAGACCTCAAAACGGAGCGCACGCCTTTCAGCGGCGGTAGCGGAATGTTGCCAGAGGGCATGCTCAAACCCAGTGATGTGCTTCTTCTGGGATTGGGGAGCCTTGCTGTTGTCATACTCATTGGGATTTATTTCATCGCCCAATACGGCTGGGCAATGCTGCCAATAGGGCTGGTCGGAGTACTGCTTATTTCCCTCTATACACCCATTTTTACCAGAATACCTGCCGCCAGCGAGGTTGCTGCCGGAGGGTTTGGTCTCCTGGTGCTGGGAACCTATTTCACTCAGGAAGGAACCTATAGCGCAGCCGCAGTGGTGAGCACAGTGGTGACGGGACTTTTGATCGCCAATCTGCTCCTCCTCAATGAGTTTCCAGATGCCGAGGCCGATAAAGTTGGAGGCCGAAAACACCTGCCGATAACCCTTGGACCGAGCGTAGCGGCCAAAATCTATTGCGGAATTGTTCTTTTGAGTTATGCGGTGATCATCGGTGGAGTGATTGCTGAAATTTTGCCGACGCCTGCGTTGCTTGGATTGCTGACGTTGCCATTGGGGATGAAGGCGATGAGAGGGGCAATCAAGAACTACAAGAAAATCGGAGAACTCGTTCCGTCACTGGGGATGAATGTGCTCGTGGTTCTTTTGACTCCTTTTCTCATGTCCGTTGGCGTGGTCATCGGGGCTGCGATTGATTAGCTAGAGGATACTGTTGGAAATCTGAGGGATTATTCCTCTCAGTGATTTGATGATCCACATCTACAGCGGAGCGATCCCCAATTGCTTTGGTTGCTTGGTGTATAGCAGAAGCACCCAGCATCAAACGCTCAAAAGTGACCTCAGAAAAGCCGGCCACGCGGATATTATCCGCAAGCTCCTCGGCGGTATAGAAAACGGCGCATGCTGCTTGACAGATAGGTGTAGGCAGCATTAGAGCCCGATATGAGCCATCCCAAAGGTCTTACGGCTAACCTCACGTAGACATGGAATAACCATCGTATGACCTTCGATGTGGGCTGGCTCGTCTCCAGAATAACCAACCTTCCTCCCGGCCTCAGCACACGGTTGAACTCGGCAAAACACCTCAACAGGTTGTCTCTGCTGCTGTTCAGGTTCCGAGTAGCAAAAGCTATCGTCACCGCATCAAAGGAGTTATCCTGGAAAGGTAAATGACGGACATCTGCCAAGGTAAAATCGACGCCCTTCAACTCGGGCTTCTGCATGGCCTTGCTCATCATCGGAAGGGAGAAATCAGCCACTATTATTTTGGTATTCTCCTGGGCAAGATGACAAAGGCAGGCAGCCATCTCTCCCGTGCCGCCGCATGCATCAAGCCACATACTTCCACCCCCTGAGGCAGCCGCTTTCGCCGCTTTTTTACGCCAGCAAATGTCCTGCCCGAAGGTGATAAGGTGATTGATGAGTTCATAGTTCGGCGGGATGTCGACAAAAAGGTTCTGAATGCTTTCGCTCACTGGCCCTCCATTAGTCTAGTGATACGTGGTGAATTTCTTGGCCATGCCTCAAACGGGGATCATCTTGGATATATCGTACTCTCCTGAGGACAATTGAATCAATCCATATGTCCGACGCTATGAGATCAGCCCAAGACAGCGTCTGCTGTTTTAGTGGCCTACAGGGATTTCGCCCCAAGGGCATCACCTGAAACCTTCGGACTCAGTTCCGAACGAGCCTCAGCAGCGCACACAGAGAACCAAGCATCCAGCGAGCGACTCAAGAACCATGTCGTATCTTGCGGTAAGTTTTCGGCTTGTCATGAAAGGAAAACCCGAGTATTTAGCCACTGACGGTTACAGTCTTAAAATGAAACATAAGTATAGAATGTCTCCTCACAGCAAAAGGAAACATTATCTCACCGTTTCCTGCCGGCCTCTAAACGCTTGACAGGTGTTGTGATCAGCCACTGCCCTTGTTGCATCAGTGCTTCGACGAGTCTTGTCCCTCATGATGTCCGTTGAGACGAATGGGTCGCGGTATCTGCCAGACGCTGCCTTGACGAAAGGCTCCTACTATCTCCCCGCGACGGCAACACTGTCGCACGGTTACGGGACTCAAATGCAACTCTCGAGCCGCCTCGATCACCGTGGACAGCCCGGGATCTCTGGGAGGCTTTTCCGGGAAACGGGGAGGCGGCACCGGACGAGGGATAAGCCACCTTCCCCTTTGCTTGAAGGCCCCGGCAAGGATCCCGCGCTGGCAATAGCCCTGGACCGTTATCGGGGACACGCCCAGTTCTCGGGCAGCCTGGTGAAGATCAGCATAATCGGTTCCGGGGACCGGTCCGTCCGCTTCCCACAGGGTCTTGGCCTTGGCCCTTACAGCTATGGCGACATTGTTGGCCTGGGAGCCGTTCAGGCGGAGCAGTTCCGCCACCTCCTCAACGCGAAACCCCTTCAGGCGCAGTTCCAGGAAAGCAGCTTGCCGGGGGTTCAGACGCTCCTGCAACTGGGCGTACATCAGCTCCGTGACCACCATGTCTTCAACAGGAGAGCTATGGCCGTCTCCCCAGCGGGGATGGTGGCGGCGTCCGCCGACTCCCTCACTCTCATCCAGGATGGCATCGAGGCTCACCGTCCGCCAGTGCTTCCGGCGGTCCTTCTGATAGAGCTTGTTCACCGACGATCCTCGAGATCGATAGTCGAGCGGCACCCTTCTGAGAGCGGCAATGAGGTAGTCGCGAGGGGCATCCGGACGCTGGCGCAGGACAAGGTAGAGCTTCAAAGCCATCTCCTGCAGCATATCCTCTCGATGTGCAGGGCAGTCTTCCGACCAGTGACAGGCGATGCGGTTCATCACCGGCTGAAGCTCCTCGAACCAGTAGTGGAAAATAGATTCTGTCATGTGTGGCCCCCTCTTGTGGGTGATGAGGGATAAACGAAGGAAGAGCCCCCACCCTTATGGGTGGGGGCTCTTCCTTCGTCTTCCTTTGTGTATGGGAAAATCCCGTAGTTATCCGGGTTTACTTATGTGTCCAGTAGTCGTCGACCGCCGACTGGCAGAGACGGTTGACCATCTCGCCATCGGTCTTGATTTGGGCTCGCCTGAGCTTTTTTCTCTTGTTGCGACTCAGCTTTCGTGAAGGTAAGTCCACATGCAAGCGAGTGTAAGCGCTGGGAATCCTGATTCGGGCTACTCTCTTGAACGTCAGAGTGCTGATACCGAACCCTTCCGGGTAATAGGGCGACCTGTCAACCATGAACTGCTCACGGGTTATGGGGTCGAACCGCCGTTTCCATCCGGTCCGGTCTGGTATCCAGTGAAGCTGCTCTTGCTCAAGTCGAAGCTGTTCGGCACGCTCAGCTCGATCATCCTCTTGCCATTCGGAGATCAGCTTATTGGTGTTGTTGCGGTAGTGGTGTTCGCAGCAGTAGCACGCTGCCTTGGTCTTGTCGCCGTCGTCATCGAGGACATCGCTCAACTTGAGCTTGAGAAACCCGTTCAGAAACATGTTCAGGTAAAGGGCTTCCGGCGGTTTGTAACCAAGGGTTCAAGCCCCTTGTGACCGAATGGCGATATCGACCAGCACCTGTTGTCTTTGAGGGGTAGCCCATAGCGGGAATGCCATGAGTCACCATCCTTCGATTCTAGGGCTTGATAGCAGGGGCTTCAGGGGTTATCAGGCTGTGGTCTTTTCCAGTTCTTGTCCCGTGGCGTCACCTTCAGCGTTCCTAAGGGCATCGCTGGTTGCCTTTTCCATCGCTTCAGCCAGTTTAGCCTTCTTGGCAGCTTCGATAACAGCCATCTGGATATCGAGATTGTCCCTCTCGATGACAGGTCGACCAGCTTCTTGGCACGCTTCCACTTCTGCTCTATAGGCGTTCGGTTCGCTTTTCTGAACATCAGATGCGAAGTTCAGCATCTGAAAGACCATGTTCTCACGAGCAAACCGGATGTGCTGGTTTAGTTCCCCATTGACTCGGATAACCGGCCGGCCATTATTGGAGAACTTAGGCGTGCCATCCATATTGCGCTGGAGTCTCAAAGGCGCACCAAGGGATTCCTTCGAGATATTGGTATCGCCTTGCACGTTGCTGGCTGTAAAGAACGGCAACCAGACCGTCTCAAGGTCGATACTCCATACCTTACGTCCGGCGGACTGTTTGGGCACGGGTTTCAGTATCTGCTTCACATAAGCGGGGGTTTTCATGCGTTTCACCTCACAAAATTAGTTTGTTTAGTGAAGCCCCTGCTATGAAGCCCTAGAATCCGAGCTTTTCAATCGCCTTTAGGGAATCTGTCTTGTCAATCCCGTCTATCCCTACAGGAATAGTCTACTGGGACGATTCTTCACCTGCTTGTTGTCAACGGGTTGACTATGAGGGTAGTGTCCTGAATCCGTTCAGCGTCGCGAAGGGGCTACCACTATCGCTTAGTATGACCGTCATAACCTAGCCTAGTGACTGTTTCACCAGAGAGGTCAAGCTCCAGCTATTGAGTGTTGGCACGCTTTGCCGTTTTCACGGTGGCGAGCTTGCGCTATCATTCAGCTTGACGGTTCATTTGAGTCCCTACATTAGTTCGAGACTCGACTAGCCTAGCCTACGGGTGACTAACCCGATTCTAGCCATATAAGGATCAATCCATATAGCGGGCTATCGGCAAGATTCAGTTTTTCAGGTTCAAAAAACAATTTGCTTGACTCAAGTATGAAACAAAAAGGTCTTTCGTTCACTAACAGAAAGAACCTATATTTTCATCACACGGGCAGCAGGGATAATCCGAATCACCAAAAACAGTGAAATCCATATGGCGCATGGCGACTGCCGAAAACGGGGGCAAGGAGTATGGCAAAAGCTATGGTTTGATGGGCTGACGGGGGGGGATTTCGTAGCCAAGGGAAAAGGGTTTCTTGGTCCTCCGGTAGGTTACTGCTTGCCGGTGGTTTCCTTTTTGACGGCTGAAGCTAGAACTGGCCTCTTGTTGGCGCAGCGGCCAAGACAGCTAGCAGAGTGTGGACAGAGGACCGGCAAAAGGGAGGTTCAGGCTACCATTGAGCACCTTCCCCTTCAATTGGTCCAATGCACCCAGGAAACTTTCGAGCGTCATCAGCCGGTACCCCTGCTTCTCTATTGAAGCCACGATCTCCGATTCCGGCCTTTCTTGTTTGCGCGCATATCCTGAAACAGAGATAACACGGACATCATCGGGTATACCGGCAGCCCCCACTGCTACCATCACCTTCCCAAAGGGCTCTTCCCGGCGAAACTCATCCGTGCATAGTTTTGCTCCTAATGAAAGCGGGTGCTCACGGGTGTGAAATGCGGCCCCTATCAGGCTGCCGATGGCGAATCCCATCACACCGCTGATGAGCGTTCCCTGGGTGAAACCTGAGGAGGCAGCGGACTCCATCTGCCTGGCATGGGCTATTTCCTGTGTCACCCTGACTCGAAGAACCTCCAGGCGTCGAACCTGATCCTGTCGGTGAAGACTCTGCGCTTCATGGGCAAAGGTCTTCTGAAGAACGCCCAGACCTTCGATCTGCTCCCTCACTTGACAGCACAACGTTTCCAGTTGCTCCCGGCAGGCAGTTATATCTTCCATTGTTCTACCTCTCTGAGAGCTCCGGTCACCTGAGCTTTCAGTCCGTATGGCATTGAAACAACTCCCTGATTCTGCGCCACCCAATTGCTAAAACCGCGCAGCACCATGGTTAATAATACCCTCGCATCGCTAGCAACGATGTGGCCGCCCTCTTTGACCAAGCTGATCAGAGTTCGGACCCACCGATTGGCTTCAACAGCAGCATCTAATTTTCCCATCTCTTTTCCCAACTCAAGCGACTCATCTCTCAGTCTTCGGATTTCCAGTAAGGCCTCACCGACTCCCTTGCCCAGGTCTTTCTTCAGCCCGGCGGCAGCATCGGCGGCAATCCTGTTAAACCTCAGCATCTCTTGCTGAAGGTGTTCCCGCTCGTCTGCCATGGTCGCATGTAAGCTTGCCTGCTGCTTACGTAGTTCCTGCAGCGCGGATTGGAGCGCGGTACGCTCAATTTGAGCCCTGGCGACATCCCGAGCGATCTCGTCGAGTCTATGTCGCCTTGCCTTCACCAGAGATTCCAATCCCAGCCCCGCATCCAGATTCTCAAGCTCGTGAAGGAGCCGATCCCGCAGGGCTCCGGGGGTGATACCATGTCGATGGGAAACCGCCGCAAGCCTTTGCACCCACCCTGAGAGGTCATCCACTGATAACCCCAACCCTGCCAGTAGCTTGATCTCTTTACGGGCCACCCCCAGACGCTCATCAGCGGCTTGAGCCTTTTGTTCCAGATCTGTAGTCCGCCCAGACAGCTCTGCCTCGCGTTTTTCCTTCCGGATAACCTCCTTGCGTAAGGGATCGCGGCATTTTTCCAGCCCTGATACTTCCTTGACCAAAGATTGCCGCCGCCTTTCAAGGTCATTAAGCTGCCTCTGACATCCATCAAGCTCTTGAGCGAGTGTTTGCAGGCGTTCAACCTCTTTTTCCAGAGAGCGTACTTTCTCCGCCAATGCCTCGGCAGTCAGGCCGGTTCTTCCACGGAGTTCGTCCAAGTAAAGCGCCGCTTTCACGAAGGCCTGTGTGGAGGTCTCATCCGGGGTCAACTGCCGGCATACCGCTGCCCAATGATCGATGTCGCCCGGCTCTATGCCCAGCTCCTGAAGATGAGAGAGAACGGTTATACCCACTACAGCCTGTACGGGGCTTATCTTCGATCGCTGCAAATTTGATGCCAGTTCCCGTAGCTGTTCGATCTGTTCAGACGGTTCATGCACCCCCGGTATTTGCCCCGCTTTCAAGGCGCTCACCACGCCGGCAACGCTGCCCTTGGCCACACCAGCACGTTTAGCGATCTCGTCGTAGGGAAGGCCGAGGAGATAAAGCCGGACGATGTTCACGTGTTTCTTTTCGGATAGCTTTTGCACTTACTTGTACCTCCCCGTTTTAAACTTTGTTTGGAGTATATCCCCCGACCTCATATGAACATCAAGAACGACCATTTGACCGCTGACTTGAACCCATTTGAACGGAGATATGAACACCCGGTGACCTATTTCAACACACTTAGTCCACGGCATTTTGCGACGTGTTGCCAGCGCTGAATTACACGCTCAAAAAGATGAAGGCTTGAGATTCACTTCCTCAAGCTGTGGTTGTTCCCATAGAGGGTCAATTGGGGGTTTGCCCAGTCACGGTCTCCGGCTGTTTGCCCGGCGCTCGTCAGCCGGAAGTATCTCCGGGGAGGGCCCGGAGGATAGTTCTCTTGGAACACTGATGTTTCTTCTTCCCCTGTTGGTTTCACCCATCCCAATCTTTGGAGTGTTGAGAAGTAAACTATAAATGAATGAAAACGGCAGCCTTGGGCTTTATAAGGCATGCGCGCCAAATATCGCTCAGAGAGTGCTTCGATATGGTCGGGGTTGATAGGACGCTGCTCTTGCCGAGCCTTCTTCTCTTCAGTGCTGGTGGCTCTGTCGATAGCAGTCGCTTGGCGAAGGGCCATTTTGTAGTGGTAGAAGATATCGGCTTGAGGAGCGCCCACCTCCGGGTCTATCACCGGTGAGCCATTCGGGCCGCGACCGAGGAGGAACTCACGGATAAACCAGCCACAGCCGAAGGGACGGAGAAAACCTCCCCGGGTTGGTTTCAGTTGCTCGGCCATGAGGCTTTTCCTTGAAGCGAGATGAGGTCATTCATGACTATTCTTCTGCCACAGCGTGTCATACCAGTTACGATGCTCCCTGCCGGAAATCTTTCTGTACTTGGCCGTGGTGTTGAAGCTGGCATGGCCCAGATGTTCCTGCAAAAGTCGAAGCCCATCTCCGGAGTCATTTTGCTTCACTGCGTGAACAGCAAAGGCATCCCGCAGCCGGTGAGGGCTTACCCCGCGCAACCTTCCGGTCTCCGGATTGATCAGTTTCCCAAGACCAGCCTTCTCGGCGCACCCTGTGACTACTCTCCATCCCTGACCCCGGCCGATGCCGAAAACCAGTAGTCTACCATCCCGCAAAACGGGGCCCCCGCGTTGGATATACTCTTTGAGCATCTTGAGCGTGTCGGCATCGACGGGCAAGGTTCTCACCCGCCGATTTTCTTTTGCCTTGGTCAGCGCCTCTTCCACCTTAAACCCGCATCTTGGGCAGAAAATGTGGCTCTTTCCCAGCCCGGCATTGCAGCGGGGACAGGCGAGTTTCATCCTGGTTTTCAAGTGTTGGATGGTGATGGTACCCTGCTTCATGTCAACATCTTCCACCGTAATACCCAGAGCTTCCGATATGCGGCATCCAAGGTGGAAAAGCAGCCTGATCAACAGGCGGTCCCTGAGGTTGGTGGCCGCTTCTTCAAGACGCTGAAGTTCTTCGGTTTCTAAGTAAGTCCTATGATTCTGCATCGGGATAACCTCGTTGACTGCTACCGACCGGTGTATCTTTTGGAGGAGCCTGACGAGGCAGCTCCTGTTTTCTGACAGGCGATGCCATGTCGTCTGCAATCTCTCGGAGAATCAGAGAAAGGCGCCAAAGCATCCTGTCCTCAAAGCCGTTTCTGCCCAAGATTGGCTCCACGGCTTGCTTGGGCAAGTTCTTTCCAGCAGAAGGCTGCTTGTTGGATCGATAGGGGCATTTACCTATTCCATCCATGTTGACCTGTCCGTAACTCACACGAAATAAAAAACCCAGACCAAAGACGGTCTGGGTTTACTTTAGCAAATCTGCCGTTGTGAGCTTTCTGTTACATTTCTGTTACATCGTTTGTCCTACGCCAATTTGCTCCTATGTCGTCGGATTCGTTCTTTTCCTCGTGCCGGGTCACAATCCACACAGTACTCTCTTCTCCTGCCCTGTTTGCCTTCCGGAGAAAGAGCCATGACTTTGCCGCATCCCTTGCATAGCGGGGGTATAAGCCCCCCTGTGATGTCTTCCATCACTTCAGCCCACATATAGTCTAACCACGAATAAAAGCGGCGAACAGGAAGAAATTTGGGTTCTTGCTCCCCGGCCTTGCGGGCTCTCCGATACTCGGAGAGATAGTCAGCGTAATCAGGTGTCGAAAACAAAGCCTCCATAAAATCCTGCTCCACCAGTGCATCCTCGTGAGGTGGCGATCTGCGCTCTATATCCTCAGAGCGCAGATTCCTACCACGAGCCTCTACTAGAAGTTGCCTCATCTTCTGCTGCTCAGCCAGAAAATCCTTTTGGGGATCACCGGTGGAACTTATTCTGAAGTAAAGGGAAATATCATAAGTTGTCAGGAAATTGACTATCTCGTGCATTGAACCGCCAGTGTCCAGGAAGGCCGGATAGAGACGGGAGGGTAATAATGGCACATTGCGGGATCGAGGAATTCTCTCTCTTCTCGGAGCGACGTAAGTTGACTCAATCATCGTAGCAGGAACACCCTTAAGGGTCATTATCGGCACAAATATGGGGAAGGTAAAAAGCGACCTGGCAAACCGCTTCCGGGACTTGCTGCCGGTTGATGCTAAAGATTCACTCTTTCCCAGCGGATAGGGAAACTGGATTATCCTTTCGGTTTTTGGGGGGATTTCTTGCTCGATTTCCGAAAGCAGCTCCGGCTTTCTCGCGGAGTCTACCTTCCAGAGTTCTCTCAGTACCGTATCATCGGTTGTAAACTCTCTCTGACCCAGAGGCGTCATGAGCGGACCTATTTCCAGGTCACCCTGATCCTCGAATTCAACGAGCAAGAGATCTCCTTCCATTGCTTGAGCCCCACCATCAGGGATATCAACAGGCTTTCTTGAAAAAGGTGAGAAGTTTACAGCTACCTGCCCTGCCGAGGCAATAAGGTCTGTTTCCTTTAGCCCTCGAATGATTAACTGCTCTTCGATAAGACTGGACCCCACACAGCAAATCACCTGGCTGAAACTTCTTTGAGAAGCGCCTTTTGGTGATCCGGTCACAGGAACCTGGATCGGCTGTGCAAGTTGTGATCTGATCTGGCGCCTCAAGCAAGCCTCATTTCTGAGCAGGGCCAACACCGTATGAAAATCGGTCCGATAGTATTTCGGATGTTCGACAAAAAAACCGATTTTATGCCAGAGGTGCAGGTCTTCGATTGTTATGTGGCGCAACCCACTCTCAGGGGAGATGCTTCGGTTTACGTAATCTACAAACTCTTCCGGCTTCAAAGCTCGCCTCACCCTTAAAACACCACGTTACTGACCTTCCCGTCCCTATTATACTACCCGAATCAAGCGACGCTGAAGTTATTTGGGATTGTACTACAGCTAGGATGGATCACTTCATGCGAGACGCCATAATCGTCGGTAAGCTGGAGCAGGAGTTTTGTGATACGCCACTCAGAGCAAGCTCGCGCCAAAAGCATGTTGCGAGTCTGTGGCGTGAGTCAACCCGAGATGCCACGCAAACAAGATATAGACCGGAGAAGATATTTTCGGGAAGTGGGAGTCCCAATCCTCCCACACACCAGAACGCGATAAATGCTCACATGATTTCCTCGAACAGATATTGCATGCAAGGCCTAGACTATGCGGAAGAACGCTAAGTGGCTTTCCGTAACCTTCTCACTGCCTCCTGAGATGTGCCATATTTTTCTGCTGTAGCGTGGAGGCTCTCGGTCATAGCCTCAGTAGATAACATATCTCATACAGAGGAGGGCAACTTGCGATTAGGCCTTCGGGTGATTGTGAGATGGAGTGGTGCCTCCAAAGGGAAGATGTCAACAGAAAAGTACCACTGGCGACCCCGATGGGATTCGAACCCACGATCTCCAGCGTGACAGGCTGGCGTGTTAAACCGCTACACTACGGGGCCATTCAAGAACACAAGGAATTGTAACAGGCTTTTACTCATGCCGTCAAGCAGGATTTGTGCCTTTTTCGCATCACTTCCTATCCATAGCCTCTTTCCGTCGGTGACGAGTTCGATTGTACCATTCTTGGAAGTGAGGTGAAGTCGTTCCCCTCCCACCGACTCCTGCAGCATGGAGATGACCTCTTGAGTGGGATGCCCGAATTTGTTGTCCAATCCAACAGAGATGACTGCAACCATGGGGTTCACTTCGGCCAGGAACTCCGGAGTGGTGCTGGTATTGGAACCATGATGGCCCACTTTTAGAACCGTACTCTTGAGTTTGACGTTCTGACCGAGCAGGAATTCTTCCGCTTCTGCTTCGGTGTCTCCGGTCAGGAGCATGCTGAAGTTCTGGTCGTCAAGCCGCAACACCACCGAGTTATTCTGCCCGGTGATAATTCCCTCGGCCACACCGTGAGGGTTGAGCACTGCCAGATTGATGCCCTTCCCCATGGCAATCTGTTGACCGGCCTGCGCTACAAGGCACTCGATGTGCTTTTCCGCGATCAGCTTATCCCATTCTCTGCAGACATCCGAATTGCATTCTTGCCCGTTGACAAGAACCCTCTTCACTTCATAGCGTTGCAGGACTTCTATTAATCCGGTGATATGGTCGCCATCGGGATGCGTCAAAACCACTAGTTCGATTGTCCGATCCCAGAACGGCAGCTTTTTCCCCAGTTGATCGCAGAGTTTGGCGGAACTGGGTCCTCCGTCGATCAGAATCTGCTGGTGCCCCTTTTGAATCAGAATGGCGTCTCCTTGTCCGACATCGAGGATGAAGATGTGGAGTCGGTTATCCGGCGCCGTCAGAACTGCCACCCAAATGAGGACGGCTGTTCCCAGAAGGAGAAGGGATATCCATTTTGCAGGGATTTTGGAAACCAACGGTGGAAATCCTCGTAACCATTTTCTTGCTTTGCGAATCCCGATGCTCACCTGTCTTCTGTTTCCTGTCACCCCGAGGGTAATCCCCAGCACTCCGTAGTAACCCCAGACTGTTGCTGCGCTGATTCTGATCTCAGCAGCGGCAAAAGGAATTGCCGCGAATCCCTCTACCGCTTTGAGCATGTAGGTTACACAAAGCCATGCTGCCCAACCGATGATGCCTGCTATGGGAGGGGCGACCATTCCTATCAGTCCAACAAGTGCAGAAGTAATCATAATGCCAGGCATCGCGGGCAGTGCGAACATCGTAGCCGGTAAGCTCATCAGCGAGATCATGTGGAAATGGTAGGCGATGAGCGGCATTGTGGCCAGAACCGCTCCCAGCGTCATCGCTGAGCTTGTGATCAGAAAGTGCACGGGAGGGGATATCTCTTTCTCGGAGTTTCCCAGGACCTTCCGTTCCCGTTCTTGAAACCAGGGGGTCAGAAGAATAACCCCTCCCATGGCGGCAAAACTGAGCTGAAATCCTGCGTCTCCCAGGAGCCAGGGGTCTATTGCCAGCATTATCGCTGCTGAAAAGACCAGCGCCACGAAAGCGCCGTTGGGTCGTCCCAGCCAATCGGCCCAGAGCCAGAGGCTTCCCATGATCACCGCCCGAATAACCGGGGGGCTCATTCCGGTAAGGAGCGCATAAAACCAGATTACTGCCAGGGCCAGCAGGAAGTAGGTGGGGCGTCTCCGGCCGAATATCCAGATGCCTGCTGCCATGACCATCCCGGCGACGATGCTCACGTGAGCCCCGGAAATCGCCAGCAGATGAGTCGTTCCCGTTCGTGAGAAGTCATCTTTGACCTCTGCGGAAAGGGAACCGCGCTCTCCCAGCAAGATCGCCTTGACCAGTGAGCTCTGTGGTTCAGGCAGGGCTCTGTCCAGGGATTGCGACATCCTATTCCGCAGTCGATAGATTAGCTCCATTGGTTTAGGCTTCTCTCCGGCGTCGATGAGCGTAATTCCACTGGGGCGGGAAACGATGGAATAAACCCGCTGCCGGGCGAGATATTCCGGAAAATCGAATTCGCCGAGCATCTGTGGTGATTCCAGAAATCCTCTCATTTCCAGCAGGTCGCCATACCGGTAATAAGGGAAATCTCGCGCTGTCCCCAGATCTGGAAACTTGGGGGCGTTGACCAGCGCTGTCCCCGAAACGTCTTCCCACTTGTCATTTATCAAGATTGACTTGACTTCGATGCGCAGTGTGGTGGAGTAATCGCGCACGTCAGGGTCGATAGCAACAACTCCTCTCAGCTCAAAAAATCCCCGATATTGTTGAAGCTCGTCGCCATCGGGTACCGATTGAACGCGAAGGATGCCGCCGGCCAACAGAAGGAGGCAGATTCCGCCCCACATCAGGGGTTTGCGACGCCAGCAGAGGATAGCGAAGATACCCGAGCTGCCTAGAAGGATGAGGAAGATAGCGGAATGAGGGTCCGACTTCGAGCCGAGACATATCCCGAAAATCCAGGCTAAGCTCAGGAAAACCAATCGCATCAGTGCACCATGATCTTATCTTTGATCTTCCCGAACAGGGAGTCACCGATGCCCTTCACATTCTTCAATTCCTCAACATACTTGAAGGGGCCATTCTGAACTCGATACTCGATAATCCTTTGAGCTAACGTGGGCCCGATTCCATCGAGCGTATCGAGAATGGCGGCGTCAGCGGTGTTGATGTTGATAAGAGGGGGCCGTTCGCCGGTTCTGGGGACATAAACCTGAGCTCCATTGCGCAAGAGGCGGGCGAGGTCTATGGCTGATGGATCGGCATTTGGCGTAAAACCTCCCGCGGCTTCAACGGCATCTACGGCTTGTGATCCCTCATTCAGATCATATTCACCCGGATTTTGCACTTCGCCGCTGATGGATATCGTGATTCCCAGTGATGGTGTTGGAAGGGTGATTTCGATCGGATAGCTCGCGGTGTTCAGTTTGAAAATGAGAGCCACTCCGCCAATCATGATGATGATCAGTAAACCGAGGATGACTCCCGTTCGAATCTTATTCATCGTTTTGCATGGTATGCCTGGTTAGTGTCTCTGGCGCAGGGGAACTTAACCCTTGTATACCACAGCAGGTACTGTTTTGTCCTGAGTAAAAAGACCTAATGGACCTCTTCTTGAGAAGTGCGGGGGCCTGGGATCAGCAGTCAGGGGTCAGCGTTTGAAAGGGCTCGACATACCACGTTTTTTCAAAAAGCGCTCTCCAGTGGGGGTTGGGGAGGCCGTCTCAAGAGAGGTGAAGGATTCTTCCTTCCGGGGGTTTGGGGGTGTCCCCCAGATGCAAAAACTCCCCCAACGAGTGGGGGCTAGGGGGTTGAGTCAGACTTTTTCAGCACCCTGCTAGAGGTAAAACATGGCCCATATGAGGAATACCCCGGCTAGAAGATAGACTGTGAAAGCGGAGCATCTCATGGCCTGATAATAGAACACGGCGGCTGATTCCTTTTTCAGGTTGATCCAGTGGCTGGGGCGGAAAAAGCGATGCCATGGACCTTGCCAGTCGATCATTGGGGTTGGGTCTTTCTTGACCAAAGCCCCGCTGATTGTCCGGTGAAGAAGCATGCCGGATGTAATATCTAGCACAGCCGCCAGAAAGAGCAGTGCCATGCCGATGGCAAATCTTGAGACATCGACGGAAAAAACTTCGGAATCCGAGGCGCTGATGCTCCCGACGATGATGAGGGCAATGGCGGAGAAGCCGAGGGCTATGGAGGACAACATATTGCGGATGCGGATGCTCTCCAGGATTTCCGTTCCTTTGGTGACCGTTTGCAAATGGTCCAGCACCAAACCAAGGGCGGCCTCTACCCGTTCTAGCCGCTCCGGGACGTCATGCGGCCCAGAGACCGCGCTCTGCCCATCATCCGATTTAGTAGCAGACGGCTGGCTTTTGGCCGAGAGGGGATTGCCCTCCTTGTTTTGTACGGGATCGCTTGCCATTTGCGTGTATTATACCATACCCGTCAAGGGCGGGCTGTGCCCCTTGCCCCGTGGATTTTTCTGTTCCAGCGATGCTTCAAACCGTTGCTATCTTTCCTCCCTCTGAGTGAGGCTTCACGATTCAGAAGAATGTAGCCCCATAAGGCCTAATGGTCTATCATCAAAATGATGTGGGGGTAACCCTTCAGCAAAACGGAGGGTAGAACACACTCATAATGAGGGCGTACATACTGTTCCCATGCATCATGATGGATTAGTATTGTAGTGTGGGCAGAGAACAAACAGAGAAGACGTCATTTTTAGGTGGAGCCGATGGATCAAACCGGCTCATCGAGATAAAGTTGGAGCCAGAAAAGCCATAGCGCATGCTGTGTTTGATGATTGCTTTGATACGCCGTGAAACCGCCCTGCCTGATAGTTGTTGAGAACCGAATGGGAGAATGCTGATGCCAAGAATGAAGATATGGGGAATGCTCTCACCCGAAGACGAGAAGCCCGGATTTGATCTTGTTCTGGATGAGGACTGGTATGCGTTATTTCTCTACAAAGGACAGCTCGTCACTCGCTTCGATCCCAGGGATTATACGGCAGCCGAGTTGCAAGAAGAGATGGGGCACATTATGCAAACACTGCGTGAAGATCAGGGAAAGGAACAGCACATCAGGGTATTCAAGTAGTGTGACACAGTTCCCTACCCCCAGTCGTTGGGGGCATTTTATAAGGGCAGGATAAATCGAGCCTCACTGGACATCTCCCCAAAAGTGTTGGGCTTGATGACCGCTGCGGATTACGCAGGAAAAAGTCTTCCCTTAGTTTGATTTCAGATGGCCTTGAGCAGGTTTGCCATTTCGATAGCGTTCATACCGGCATTGAAGCCCGCATTTCCCATCTTGGTCCCGGCTCGCTCGATCGCTTGCTCAAGTGTATCGGCGGTGATGACGCCGAAAGTCAGCGGCACTCCAACGTCCAACCCCACGTTGGCTATTCCCTTGCTTACCTCGGCAGCGATATAGTCGAAGTGCGGCGTTCCGCCGCGGATCACAGCACCCAGGCATATAACGGCATTATACCTCCCCGACTGGGCCATTTTTTTGGCAACCAGGGGGATCTCGAAGGAACCCGGTGTCCAGGCAATTTCAATATCCGCTTCTTTGACGCCATGGCGGGAGAGGGCATCTCTGGCTCCCTCCAGGAGTTTGGCAGTGATGAATTCATTGAATCGGGAAATGACGAGCCCGAACTTCAGACCTTCTCCGAGCAGCGTGCCTTCGTATTTCTTTACCAATGCTTCCCTCCTAAAGGTTTGCTTTGCTGGTCGATTGATCAGCAGGTCGGCCGATAGCCGATGGAGACCTGCTTAGGTGATGTCAATCAGGTGCCCCAGCTTTTCCCGTTTTGTCTTCAGATAGCCGATGTTCTCAGGCGTGGCTGGCGCCAAAATCGGCAGAGTTTCCGTTACTCGCAATCCGTAACCTTCCAGGCCGATAACCTTTTTGGGATTATTGGTGAGGAGTTTCATGTTGCGGATCCCGAGGTCCACCAGAATCTGTGCTCCGATGCCGTAATCTCGAAGGTCTGGCGCAAAGCCCAGCTTTTCATTGGCTTCCACTGTGTCCAGCCCTGTGTCTTGCAGAGCATAAGCTTTGATCTTGTTATGTAACCCGATTCCGCGACCTTCCTGCCGCATGTAGAGGAAAACTCCCTTCCCTTCTTTCTCAATGGCTTCCATGGCCATGGGGACCTGAGCGCCACAGTCGCAACGGAGGCTACCAAACACATCTCCGGTAAGGCACTCGCTGTGTACCCTGACCAGTATCGGCTCATCACAGGTGATGATGTCACCTTTAACCAGAGCAACGTGCTCATCGGTATCGATAACGCTCTTGTAGGCAATGGCCATGAACTCGCCGTATTTCGTCGGTAAATGGGCCTCTGCTATCCGGCGGACCAGTTTATCGTGTCGCCGCCGATAAGCAATCAGCTGAGTGACGCTCACGATTTTGATGTGATGTTTGGCGGATAGTATTTCCAGGTCCGGCAAGCGGGCCATGGTTCCGTCGTCGTTCATCACTTCACAGATCACCGCCCCGGGATAGAGCCCTGCCAGCTTGGCCAGATCAATTGATGCCTCTGTATGTCCGGCGCGTACCAGCACGCCGCCGGCTCTGGCTCGCAGCGGGAACATATGCCCGGGGTATACGATATCCTCGGGCTTTGTAGACGGATCGATCAGCACTTGAACCGTAGTGGCCCGATCTGAAGCCGAGATACCCGTGGTCACCCGATGCCTTGATTCAACGGAAACCGTGAAAGGGCTATCGAAATGCGAGGTGTTGTGCCGAACCATCATCGGTATGTTGAGTTCGTCAAGGCGCTTTGCTGTTAGCGGCACGCAGATTAGCCCCCGAGCATGCTTGGCCATAAAGTTAATCGCTTCCGGGGAGATCTTTTCTGCGGCGATGACCAGGTCGCCCTCATTTTCCCGCCCTTCGTCATCGACGACGATGACGAATTTACCGTCTCTTATATCTTCAATTGCCTCTTGAATGGTAGCTAATGCCATAATGCGTGCGCCTCCTGACTCAGTTTAAAGTTTATTATGTGGCAGGAGATAAGTCAACGATAGGCAGTGGAACCTTCAATCCCAGATTGAGCGTTCATCAGCTTCCATTCCCCGGGTATCCAGCAGTCTGCTGAAAAAGTCTGACTCACCCCCCGATCTCGGTCGAGGGCAGGCCCCCCTAACCCCCAGACCCCCGGAAGGAGGAATCCGTCACCTCTTTTTCAGCGGCCTGCTAGGCAAAACCGTGCTGAGCCAAGAACTCCAAAGTCATCTCCGGCTTGTATTTGCCTGCCAGTTTTTCCACATACTTGGCAATGATGTCGATTTCTAGGTTAACTAGGCCGCCAGGCCGTTTATCGGCAAACGTGGTATTGTTTTGCGTATAGGTGACCAGTGAGACGCTTACCGAATGGGCATCGCACTCAACGATGGTGAGGCTGATGCCGTCGATAGCGACAAATCCCTTCTCCACGGCATAGCGAGTGATCTGGGGTGGTGCCGAGACTTTCATGATCACCGCATCCCCTTCCGGTACAAAGGAAACAATCTTGCCGGTTCCATCGATGTGTCCCTGGACGAAGTGGCCTCCGAAGCGATCTCCCAGAGCCAATGCTCTCTCCAGGTTGATCTTATCGCCGGGTTTTAATGTCCCCAGAGTGGTGCGGCGCAACGTCTCCGGCATGACATCGACCGAGAAATCGGCGTTTCCAATAGCCGTGACTGTGAGGCAGGGTCCGTTCACCGCAATGCTATCGCCCAGCCGGGTGCCTTCCAGCACCTTTCTGGCCGCGATGACCAGCTTTCCTGGCCCGGCAAACTTGAGTTGACCCACTTCTTCTACGATTCCGGTAAACATGCTGCTATCTCATGTATCCGCTTACCATTATATCATCCCCGAATCGCTCCACCCTAATTCGTTTCAATCGAAGAGCTTCAGCGACAGAGTTCACACCCTGGCCGGCAACCGGGGGTATGGCTTGGCTGCCTCCGATAATCATGGGGGAGATGAATGCCAGGACCTTGTCAACCCGTTCAAGATCGAAGAGCGAACCCATCAGCGTGCCTCCACCCTCGACCAGCACACTCGTGATTCCCTGTCGCCCCAGATGGCGGAGCAGACCATCGATATCCACCCGATCGTCTTTCGAAGGCAGCGTAAGTACACTCACTCCAAGATCAGAATATTGCTTTAATTGTTCCCGCTCTATCGCAGGCGTAGCCGCGATCAATACTTTATCTGGTGATTGAAGCACTTTGGCTGAGAGCGGAGTGCGGCCATGGCTATCGATGATCACCCGAAGAGGCTGACGGACTTTTCCTCCTATCCTGGCGGTAAGTTGAGGATCATCGCGGAGAACCGTATTGACGCCGACCATAATTGCATCCGTTTTCCAGCGAACCTGGTGAACGTATTCTCTCGACTGTTCATTGCTGATCCACCGGGAATCAAAGGTTCGGGTGGCGATTTTTCCATCGAGGCTCATAGCGAACTTGGCGGTGACAAAAGGCATTCCGGTGGTGATGTGCCTGGCATAGGCTTCGTTAATTTCTTTTGCTTCCTCTTCACGATCGCCGAGGTATGTCTTGATCCCGCTCCCCTCCAGTTGCGCCTTACCCTTGCCCGAAACCAGTGGGTTGGGGTCTAGCATGGCCATGTGGACTTCCCGGATGCCGCTGGCGACTATGGCCTCAGTGCAAGGTGGGGTGCGCCCGAAGTGGCAGCAGGGTTCGAGAGTGACGTACAGAGTGGCTCCTCGGGATGCCTCGCCAGCCTGGCTGAGCGCCATGATCTCGGCGTGGGCGGAGCCCGGAGGTTGAGTGTATCCTTCACCAACAACCTTGCCCTCTTTTACAATTACAGCCCCGACTGCCGGGTTGGGGCTGACGTTCCCCAGAGCCTTCTTGGCTTGCACAAGCGCAAGCTGCATGTGATCAGTCGTCATTGCTGCCAAATCAACCTCATCAGGAGTTTGCGACATGTGAGCGCATTCTATCACCCCCGGCAGCAGGGTGCAACTGACGGATAGTTGACAGCCCCCTTTCGAGTACCTATAATTGCAAGTGGTTGCAATAACATATGCTTGCAGTAGCTGGGGGAGCCGTTTAGATGAGAAGGATCGTTTCGTGGGTTAAGGTTGCTGTTGTCCCGTTGCTCCTGGTGGCGATGCTGGTTTCTCTGGGGTGTTCGGATGATTCCAGTGATGCGTCCCAATCGAACCTGAAGGTGGTCACATCAACCTCCCTGATTTCCGCTATCGTCGAAGCGGTAGGGGGAGATCATGTCGAAGTAGTCAATATCATTCCGCCCTCACAATGTCCGGGGCATTTCGATCTCAAACCGGGGGATGTTCGGAAGTTGGCCGATGCCGATCTCTTCCTCATGCACGGCTGGCAGGGAGAGAAGTTTTCGCAGTCGCTGATTGCGTCGGTTAATAACGGCGCGCTTATCGTGGAAAAGCTGAATATTCCCGGCAACTGGATGACCCCGCCGGTTCAACTCCAGGCCGTTGATCAGATCACCGCTTTACTGGTCAGAGAAGATGCAGAGAATACTGCGGATTATCAGAAAGCAGCAACAGATTGCAAAGAAGAGATCGCGGCAAAAGAGGCGGAGATCAAGGCGAAGCTGGCCCAAGCGAGTCTTGCCGGAATCGATGTGCTGTGCTCGGAGCAGCAGTCGCCTTTCCTCCAATGGACCGGTTTAAATGTTGTTGCTACCTATGGTGAACCGGATTCACTCACCCCGCAGGTGGTGAAGGATTTGATAGACAAAGGCAGAGAGGCAAAAGCGACACTTGTCATCGATAACCTGCAGAGTGGAGCAGATGCGGGGAAGGGGATCGCCGAGGAGCTTGGTGCCAGACGGATAACGCTTTCCAATTTCCCCGGTGGATTTGAGAATGCCGAAACATGGGCCAAGGCGATCGATAAGAATATCGATTTGCTCATCAAGGCATTGGCAGCCCATTGACCGGAACGGAGTACAGAATGAGACACGCGGCGGTTAACGAAAGTATCATCAGGATAGAGGGAGCCACCGTTTCCTATCGGGAGGATGTGGCGTTGCGAGAAGTCTCTCTGGAAATAGAAAGCGGCGAGTTCGTGGGCATCATCGGGCCGAACGGTTCCGGGAAAACGACTCTCCTTACGGTGGTTAACGGTTTGGGGAATCTATGCCAGGGAGAAGTTTGGGTTTTGGGTCAGCATCTCAATGGAAATGGCAACAGCCTCAGGAAGCGGATTGGGTATGTGCCCCAGCAGCAGAATATCGATCCGCGTATGCCGATTAATGTGCGTGAAGCGGTGATGATGGGACGCTATGGGAAAATGGGATTGTTGAATCGTCCGGGTGCTGCCGATTGGACCATCGTGGATGAGGCGATCAGAATGGTTGGTATGAAGCATCTGGCCAGGCGTCCCATAGGCCATCTCTCCGGAGGGGAACAGCAGCGAGTGGCCATCGCCAGAGCCCTGGCTCAGGAGCCGGAGATTCTTCTTCTGGACGAACCTACGGCCTCACTGGACTGGCGGGCGCAGCGGGAACTCCTGGAAATGGTCAGGAGAATCCACGATGCGCAAGGGCTGACCACGCTCTTTGTCACCCATGACCTCAATTCCTTGCCCCAGACTTGTGATCGGTTGGTCCTGATGAAACAAGGCCGAATCTGGCATCATGGCCATCCCCGGGATGTGCTCAACGGGAATACCCTGAGCCAGCTTTACGGCGCTCCTATTTTCATCACCGAGCCGGCAGGAATCCCGGCAGTCTTTTCATGAGCATCTTCAAATGGTCTATAGTAGGCCTTTGGCAGGAGGGATGCTGCGCCTCTTGATCAGGGTTTTCTAGCACCCGCTCTAAGGAAGCTGTGATATGGACCTCTCCATTCTGAGTTATCACTTCATGCAGAACGCCATCCTGGCGGCGTTGTTTGGCGGCGTGGCTTGTGCCACTGTGGGAGTCTTCGTAGTGATCATGCGTCTTTCCTTCATCGGGGTCTGCCTTTCCCATGCTGCCTTTGCCGGAGCCATGTTTGCCCTCTGGGCCGGCTTCGATCCGCTGATTGGGGCATTCATCTTCAGCCTGGCCAGCGCTGCCGTGATCGGACCCCTGGCGGATCGGGGGGAACTGAATGCGGATACCTCCATCGGCATTGTCTTTTCGCTGATGATCGGCCTTGCCTTTCTCTTCATGGGACTGATTAAAGGCCCTAAAACTGAGGCGCTCAATCTTCTATGGGGAAGCATTCTCATTGTCACCAATCAGGACTTGATACTCCTCGGGTCAGTGGCGCTGGTGGTGGTAATCCTGGTGACAGCCTTCTACAAAGAGATTCAGTCGGTCATTTTCAATCGCGAAATTGCGCTGGGTGTGGGGATTCCGGCCAGCCTCGTATTCTACGGGCTTTTGTTTATGACCGGCGCCACCATCACCGTCTCACTGCCGACGATCGGCGGGCTGCTTATATTCAGCCTGATCATCAATCCGGCTGCTGCTGCGTACCAGCTAACCTACAGTTTGAAGTGGCTGTTCTTTCTGGCCGCTGCCCTTGCCGTCCTTTCCGGATGGGTAGGGTTGTGGGCTTCTTATGTCTTCGACGTTCCCAGCGGAGCAACCATTATTGTAGTCTCCTCGGTTGTGTTTGCCATTGCTACCCTCTTCTCTCCCAAGCGGAAGATCAAACGGTTGAAGGAGGATGATGAACCAGCGCCAGTATTTCAATGAAATAGCGCCCCGGTGGGATTCTCTTGGCTCCGAGGAAGATCGCGTTCGGCTGGCCCGGATGATCAATGAGCTGAAAATCGCCCCCAAGGAGAGCATCCTCGATGTGGGCAGCGGCACCGGAGCTGTGATTCCATTGTTGAGGGAAACAGTTGGTAATGGGGGACGAATTGTCTCTCTGGATATATCAGAGAAGATGCTGCAGATTGCTCGAGGCAAAGGCTTTGAGGGGAATATCCATTTCCTTCAGGCTGATGCCGGTGCCGGTCCGCTGGTCGGGGAGGCTTTTGGGCTGGTGATGTGCCATTCCGTTTTCCCTCATTTTCAGGATAAGCCGGCAATTTTGATCGAACTAAAAAGGATGCTCCGTCCCGGCGGAAGGCTGGTGATCTGCCATACCAAGAGCCGCCCGCAGATCAATACGATCCATCGGAATATTGGTGGAGTGGTGGGGCATGATCTTCTTCCCGATGAGACGGAGATGCGCATTTTGCTGGCAGAAGCAGATTTTGAAAAGATCGAAGTCTATGATGAATCGGAGAGATATCTGGCAATTGCCCGGAAGAACTCTGGAACGGGCCTCTGCTGCCGATAGAATGGCGGAAAAGGCCATTGCCCTGCTCTGCATCTATGCTAAAATAGATGCAATATGTTTGTGCCGTTTGCCGACAAAACGGGGATGCGATTGGGGGGGAAGTAAATGGACGAAAAAGAGAAGCTCCGAATATTGCTGGGGCATTGGATGGAACACAACCATGAGCACTGCGAGGAGTTTCGCCAGTGGGCTGAAAAGGCAAAGGCTTTTGGCGAACATTCGGTCAGCGATAACATACTGGGAGCGGTCGCAAAGCTAGAAGAGGCAAACGGATTTCTGAAAAAGGCGCTTCAAAAGTCAGGGTGAGGAAGGAGGGCAAAATGTGTTTGGCTAAAGCGTATCTGATTGAAGGCAAGGAAAAACAGATGGTGCTGGAAGATGTGGCGCTTCTCACGGTTGAGGGAAGAAAGATACGATTGAAGACCCTTTTTGGCGATCAAAAGGAAATAGCCGCGAGCGTCAAGGCAATTGACTTTCAGAATGCCAGCATCATCCTCCAATCTGAGCCTGAAAGGATGGAGAAATGAGCTGCCAGCAGACATTAAAAGAAAAGGGATACCGGCTCACGCCGCAACGGGCGATGATCCTGGATGTGCTCCATCGTGCTGAGAAGCACATCTCGGCCGAAGATATATATCACCAGGTGTCTTCCAATTATCCGGAAGTGAATAAGTCCACCGTTTACCGGACCCTTGATTTGCTCAAAGGACTGGGCCTGGTGGATGAGGCTGATCTGGGAGGCGACAAGCTCTACTATCATCATGCGGAGAAAGGGCATCACCATCATCTGATCTGCACCCGATGTGGGCGGACATTTGAAGTCGATGAGGGTATCCTTGATCCGATCAAGGATACCCTCATTAAGACGCACAATTTTGTTCCGGAATTAAGGCACCTGCCCATCTCCGGACACTGTTTGACCTGCAAATAAACTTGCAGATTCCCTGGTAGTCTACAGTAGTCTTCATCTGTTCGAGACTCTTTTCCAAACTCCTCTGGGGTCACTGACCAGTAGTACAATTAACCACACAAGGAGGCCCATAAGGACGACACAGAAGCCGAGCGCCGTTGCATCTGCATCCGTTTCAAAGAAGTCTGCCTTCGTGTCCAGTGTGTATGCTTTCACGTGGTCAACGAGCCACATGAGCGTTGCTCCCCAGTATAGCAAACTCAATAAACCAAACTTATACTTGTCTTCTGGAGCATTCACATACCATAGGATGCTTGCGATTAGCGCAGCCAGCGCAGTCATCAGGAGCCACACTTATGCACCTCCCTCGATAGCGCGCGCTCTTTCTTCCGGCAAATTCTTGGCAGCCTTGTCTTTTAGTTCAACAAATGCAACCATTATTGCCCAGACGGCTGTTACAGTTATGGTCATAGGCACGCCAAAGGTGTATATCTCATGAATCATTGGGCCGAATTCGCCTGGTTTGTCCATTGCTGTCAAGAAAGGCGGCCAGGGTTGGACTTCCCCGTGCCATATATGCTCCAAGCACAACAGCATGACTCCACCCCATAGCATTTTATTCAGCCAACCCAATCTCTGGCTCCATTTCATCGCTGTGTTTCTAGCCCCTTCCCCACCAGCGCTTTCCCCTTTCTTCTCTGCAATCTTCTGCACCGCGGTTGTTACAACCGCCTCTGCCGCAGGTACAAGAAAACATGCCATATCCTTTTTTCCTCCTATTGCGACTATATGTTTTTGCAACTAGTCGCAATTATATCCCAAAAGAATAGTAACTTCAAGAGGGTACGGGTGGCTTTACCGCAGCTATCTGCTATAATTTCGTCGAGGAAGTTGTGCGCAGAGGCTCGAATAGCTGTCGCCCTTTAGTCGCCTGAATCACTGTTTGGGTGGATTCCTAACCCTGTCATTTCTGCAGGGCAGTTGGGGTATCGGCATGGGGCTGGGAAAGAAGAGGCTCAAAGGCAATATAGCCGGCGCAGGCGCTGTCATCGGCCTTATCGTAGATCATCCCGTTGATGACGTTTTTATCCTCTGTTCCCCAATAGTTCTCGGTGGCGATCATGGCGGCGCTATCCCCCAGAATCTTCAGCGCGATCCGATCGGCCGGCCGGAATGAGTTATACCTGACCACTGTTTGCGACTGGCCAAAACTGCCCCAGTTCTGAATCCAGAAGTCGGCATTGGCGGGGAGACCGGAGGACTTTCCTTTGAAGGTGTTGTATTGAATCATAACTTTCACCGTGCCGGTGTGCCCAATAGAGAACCCGGCAGTGTTCGTAAACGTGTTGTATTCGATGGTGATGTCTCCGGCTGGATAGGCGATGTAGGAGAGGCCCGAGATATCCGTAAGCCGCGAGTGTCTCAAGCTGAATATTCCCCTCTGCGGCTGATGGGAGTTCGGCCAGAAGCTGAGGCCATTTCGAATCTCGCACTGGTCCAGATCCAGAAGGGTATTTGCGTCCGAATTCCCGGCGTTGAAGAAGTCGGCAATGCCCCCGCCATCAAAGACGATGGGCTTTTCGGCGGTTCCGTGGGCGGTGAGGGTCCCCTTCAGGCTGAACATGGTGCCAACTTGCGATGCTGTAATGGTGACGCCCGGTTCGATGGTGAGCGTTATCCCGCTGGGAATACGGACGGTTTCCTGGACGCGATAAGGGCTAAACTCCGTTGTCCAGACGGTATCTTCAGCAATGACGCCGCCGACATCAGGGCTGGTGGCAGTAGGGACCGCAGGAGTCGGCGAGGGAGTTGGTGTGGGTGTGGATTCAGGTGTTGCCTTCGGTTCAGGTGTTGATGTTGGAGTGGGCGTTGTTGCTGTTGCTGGCGTAGCGGTTGCCTTGTTGGTTATCGCAGAGGATTGGCTCACCGGCTCTTCGGATTTGGCATCTGCCCCGCCGCTCTTCCCGAACGAGAGCATCAGAGGGATGGCAATCAATACCACTGCCAGACACCCAACCAATATGAGCAGGGTTCGTTTGGGTATCCTCCCGACGAATGGGAGTTTTCCAGCCACCGCTCCCAGAATCCCCAGTACTTTCGCGATGATGGATTTGGGCAGGGCCAGCAGTTTTTCAATGATCGCTTTCACGTGTTCTATATCCTCTACTGCTTGGAAACAGGTTCAGGCGCTATTACACAGTCACATTAGCATAAATATGCTGGTGCTGGATACCGGGCCTACCCGTAATCTGAATAGGGGTTTAGGTCTATTTTCCAGAGCTTCCCGGCCACGCCAAGCCTTTTTACCAATCCTTTACCAATTGTTCACCAACTATCGGGCCTTGAACCTTGACAATGATATTGCACAGAGCCATACTTTGACCACTGACCCTACTGTTTCTTGCTCTGGAGTGTCTTTAGGCCCATCTGTTCAGAACTGACGACCACTCCGGCGGCGTTTTTGTGTCTGACATCTCTGACGCGTAGGCAATCAACCTCATGAAGTTGCGACCAGAACCGTGTAGTGGTGCAATCAACAGGTGTTTAAGACATGGATTCTTTCTGTTAAGACTGATTGGCAGCCCATAAAGCAACGAGGAGGGGAACTATGAAGAAATGGACGGTAACCGGACTAACACTGGCGCTGGTGATAATCATCGGGATAGCAATCGTTCCGGCGTGGGCCGCGGGTGAGCCGGATGCTGGGGTACCGACTCTCATCAACTACCAAGGATATCTGACGGATATTGCAAGCAACCCCGTCACCGATACCGTGTCAATGACCTTTTCTCTCTATAGTGTCTCCAGCGCAGGCAGTGCGCTGTGGACCGAAACGCAGTCTTCGGTAACGGTGGATAAGGGGTTGTTCAATGTGCTGCTGGGGAGCGTCAATCCCATCCCATCGAGCATTTTGACCGGGGATAGATGGTTGGGGGTGCAGGTAGGAAGTGACCCGGAGATGACGCCGCGGCAGCGGCTCACCAGCGTGGCCTATGCGCTGGTGGCAGACCAGGCCAACAACGCCAACAAACTGGATGGCAAAGATTCCTCCCAGTTTGGAGACGGCTATTCCCTGGATGCGGCGGACGGTTCTCCAACGGACGTAGTCTATGTGAACAATGACGGCAACGTGGGCATCGGGACAACCAACCCGGCTGCTGCCCTCACCGTGAACGGGGGAATTCTCCGCTCAGGGAGCAGCATGCTGGGAACCAATGCCTCTACCCACATCAATCTGGGGACAGCCAGCACCACCGGGGATTCGGCGAGCAATAACGCCTACGCCACAGTCGGCGGAGGACACTCTAACACCGCCAGTGGCTCTCGCGCCACAATCAGCGGGGGAGAGACCAACACGGCCAGCGGCTATGGTTCCACGGTCAGTGGGGGATATATCAATACTGCCAGCGGTTCCTACTCCACAGTGAGTGGGGGATATCGAAACACCGCCGCTGGGCTCTACTCCTGGGCGGGCGGCAGGTATATGCAGCTCACCGAAGATGCAGACGGCACGTTCGTATGGGGCCAGGCAACCAGTACCCAGAGCATCGATACCCCAAATGCCTTCCTCATCTTTCCCTCCGGCACGTCCGGCAAAGTGGGCATCGGGACGGCCAGCCCATCCTATAAACTCGATGTCATTGCAGGCTCCGGATCTGCTATCCGGGGTTCCAGTACGGGCGGCACCGGCGTGTTCGGCCATAGTGACGGCCTCTATGGTGTGTATGGCTCCAGTTCCAGTGCGAGCGGCTGGGGCGTTTATGGCAACAACACAAGCAACGGGAACCGAGGCATGCTGGGTTCCACCAACTCCGGTGTGTATGGCTACAGTCCCAATGACGAAGGCCGTGGAGTGAGTGGTGGTTGTAGCTCCGGGTATGGCGTATATGGTAACACTACCAGCGGCATCGGCGTGTTTGGCGAGAGTACCACCGGCACTGGCGTGAGTGCCTCCGGCGGCGACACTGGTGTTTATGCCTGGGGTGGCAACTATGATTTCTATGCGGGGGGCCCGGGAGGTAACTACCTTCCCTTCACCGGGGCTCATGAAGTGAAACTGACCTATGGTTTGCCCCAGACCATCCGGCCGGGAATGATCGTCTCGGTTACCGGAGAGACCCAGGTCCGCATGGAGGAAGGGAAAATCACCTTCTCTTCCACCCTGCCCACGGTTCGGCTCGCGGATACACCGAACGATAAGAAGGTATTCGGAGTCTTGATTGCCGAGTCTTCTCTTCCGGAAGGCCATTGGTATCAGGCCAAAGAAGGGGACCGGTTCGGGGTCGTTAACGCCCTGGGAGAGGGCCGGGTATGGGTGACCAACCTCAACGGGGATATCGAGGCGGGGGATTATATCACCACCTCAGCCATCGCCGGATATGGGCAGGAACAGGCGGATGACGTGGTCCATTCTTATACCCTGGGGAAGGCTACGGAGAGCGTAGACTGGAATCAGGTGACCCAGACCGTAGAGTTCAACGGACAAACCTACAAGGCTTATCCAATTGCTGTGGTTTATACCAGCGCGTAAGGGGGGCAAACGATGAAGAGGAAGAAGATAATACTGGCAACGATGCTGACTGTGGCATGCGTGCTGGTGGGGGCTCTGGCGACGCTCGCGATGTCGTCTCCCAACCATGACCTGTCTTGGGATGCGCTCTCCGGCGGCGGCGCGGAAAGGAGTTCGGCAAGCTATCGTTTGGGGGATACGGTCGGCCAATCCTCAGCCATTGGCTCCTCGCAAAGTACCAACTACCGGCTGGGCGCTGGTTTCTGGTATGGGGTGCCGGTGGAAGCTTCGGTGGAGATATCGGTTATTTTGCAGGGCTCGTCCCGCCTGGATGCGGGATGGGAGATTCCTCTTACGGTCAAGTTTTTGAATCCGGAAACCTCCTCCCCAGTTTATGAGTTCTACCCCAAAACCAGCAAGGACGGCAGTGTTGCGGTATGCACTGTGAATGGAGTTGCCCCCGGCACCTATGATATCACGGTTGACAGTGGTAACTCTCTGACAGGTGACAGCGGTACTACTCTTCAAAACATCAACTATGATGTGGTCATCAGTGCATCCGGTATGAACGTGAACATGGGCACCCTTCTGGAAGGAGACGCCAACAACGATGGCACTATTGATGGGATCGACTTCGGCATCTTGCAAGCCAAATTTATGACATCCGACCCTGCGGCTGATTTCGACCGCAACGGCATCGTTGACATCTCGGACTTGGGATTGCTGGCGGTGAATTTCATGAAGACCAGTCCGGTGGAGGTGCCCTAACGCAGTTATCAGTGGTCAGTCATCAGTAGTCAGTAGGGACACAATCCCCTCTGATTCCCCTGCAAGAGAGGGGGAAGGAACATTTCCCTTCCGGGGGTTTGGGGGTGTCCCGTAGGGGGCCACGTTGCAACGTGCCCTTACAGTCCCCCAACGAGTGGGGGTTAGGGGGTTGAGTCAGAATATTTCAGTAGCCTGTTATGATTCTTGCCGGATTATCAGGTGCAGATCTCTCAATTGTTGTTCGGAGACTGCGTCCGGGGCATTGCTCATCAGATCGGTGGCCGTCTTGGTCTTGGGGAAGGCGATCACCTCCCGGATGTTCTCCTCACCGGCAAGCAGCATCACAAAGCGGTCGATTCCCGGTGCGATGCCGCCATGCGGCGGCGCGCCAAAACTGAGAGCTTCCAGCATGTGCCCGAAGAGTTCCTGAATCTTCTCATCGGGATAGCCCAGAACCTGGAATATCTTCTTCTGCAACCGGCTATCGTGAATCCTGATCGAGCCGCTGGAGAGTTCGGACCCGTTACAGACAAAATCGTAGTGCCTGGCCCGGACTTTGCCCGGATCCGTATCGAGGAAATGAATATCCTCCGCATGAGGCGCAGTGAAGGGGTGATGCACAAAGTCCCACTTATTGGTTTCTTTGTTCCACTCCATCAGGGGGAAGTCCAGAATAAAGGCGAAGACCATGGTGTTCGGATCGGCAAGTTTCAGCCTGTTGGCCATTTCCATGCGAAGCTGACCGAGCGACGTATTGACAACCCCTGCCTTGTCTGCCCCAATGAGCAACAGATCGCCCGGTTTGGCATTGAACCGTTTGGCGATTGCCCGCACCTGTTCGATGGTGAAGAACTTGGTCACCTGAGAGCGGACGTTCTCTAGGGTGAGATCATCCAGTGAAGCGGAGGGGTCGCCTTCGAGCGCCATTGTCACCAGCCCTTTGGCTCCCCGGATTCTGACGTACTCCACCAGTTCCCCTTGCTGCTTTCGTGAATAATCGGCGCAGCCTGGGGCAGCGAATCCTTTCACGATCCCGCCTTCGGCAATTGCCGAGCGGAACACTCCGAATTCGGAATTGGCCACAATATCGGAGATATCGGCCAGTTCCAGACCGTAGCGGAGATCGGGTTTGTCGTTGCCGAACCGCGCCATCGAATCGGCGTAAGAAAGGCGCGGGAAAGGCTTGGTGATCTTGACTTCAGGTTTGATCTTCTCCATCAACGAAGTGAAGAGCGATTCGATCAGCTCCAGGATATCTTCCTCATCGATGAAGCTCATCTCGATATCAAGCTGCGTGAACTCCGGCTGCCGATCGGCTCGCTGATCTTCATCACGGAAGCACCGGGCCACCTGATAGTATTTCTCGAACCCGGAAACCATCAGCAGCTGTTTGAGCTGCTGAGGTGATTGAGGCAAAGCGTAGAACTTGCCGGGATAAAGGCGGCTGGGAACCAGATAGTCCCGCGCTCCTTCCGGCGTGCTTTTGAACAGGATCGGTGTTTCAATTTCAACAAACCCTCGGGCATCGAGGAAGTCTCGCATGAATTTGATGACGCGGTGGCGCAGCATCATATTGCGCTGCATTCGAGGTCGGCGGAGGTCAAGGTATCGATATTTGAGCCGGGCGCTCTCATCAATCTCGGCGTCATCACTCAGCGGCAAAGGCATGGGGTTAGACGCATTGAGAATCTCAGCATCGGCGGCAACAAGCTCGATCTGGCCGGTGGGAATATTCGAGTTTTCGGTTCCCGCCGGGCGCCTTGTTATTTCTCCAGTGACCTTGAGAACGTATTCCGAGCGTACCTGATCGGCTATCTGATGTGCCTTCCCGGCTTTTTGAGGATCGAAGACCACCTGCAACAGGCCGTCCCGATCGCGAAGATCGATGAACACCAGCCCGCCGTGATCCCGCCTGCGGTTGACCCAGCCGGAAACGGTAACTTCCTGCCCGATATGGTTGGTATTGAGTTCGCTGCAACTGTGGGTTCTATATCTGTTTGCCATCGTGGTTGATTATAGCCGAAGACAGCTTGGCCTGCAATCGGACCATCCATTGCTGAATTGCCTATGACACCATTGATATAGAGGCTATTAGCCCATGACAAAACAGATGATTTGTGTTATAAATGATCCAAGGATATATGGGATGGCTTGAACGGCACCTGAACTGGGCAGGGTTTTTCGGGCTTCTGCTGAGCCTCTGCATTGGTTTCACGGTATTCGTCATAATCGACAGCCTGTGGCCGGTTACCGAAAACGAGGTGGCAAACTGGTTGGCAAGCGCCGTTCTTTTTGGCTCACCGCTTGTTCCATTTCGATGGGTGATCAACAGAAAAGCTCAGAGCGAGACATTTCTCCTGATTGCCTGGATTCCCTTGTTTGGATGGACTGTCCCATTTGTTCTCTCCAACCGGAATCGAGCTTTTGTGACGGGAGTTCAGCCGATGCGTGATGATTGTAGTGGCAGATGTCCTGGATGTGGCCGTGCCATTGAGCCGGAATGGGCTGTGTGTCCGCAGTGCCGGGCTTTCCTGATGCAGAAATGCCGCGCCTGTGGCCGGACTCAACGGGTGCACTGGTCATTTTGTCCTAATTGCGGCGGCTCCAATCTGATGCGATCGCAGGAGAAAGAAAGCCCGTCTCAGTGACGGAATTAATAAAAGGAGGCGTTCAGATTGATGCAAACCTGTCCGAACTGCGGAACCTTATTTGAAACGGATGCCAAATTCTGCGCCAAGTGCGGGCAACCGGCTCCGGCTGCAACTGCCGGAAGGTACGAAGCAACCGGGGGAAAGCTGGCCAATAAGGAAATCATGCTGCAAGCCAAAGAAGCATTGAGCGGCCATTGGGGCCTGGCCATCGGGACAGTGGTAGTAGCTTTCCTTCTCTATGAGCTACCCCTTATGTTGATCAACCTGTTTATCCCATTCTCCGGGACCGTGATAGGGTTCATCATTGGAGGACCAGCATGGCTTGGTATATCGATCTTCTTCCTCGCACTGTGTCGGAAGCAAAATGCGCAGCTTGAACAAATATTCCAGGGTTTTAAAAGATTCAAGGTTGCGCTCTGTGCATATCTGCTCTTAAGTCTTTTTGTTTTGCTTTGGATGCTGCTCTTGATCATACCGGGGATCATAGCGGCTCTTTCCTACTCTCAAACGTTCTTTATCCTGGCTGAGGATGAGGCTATTGGTGCGCGGGATGCGCTCAGAAAAAGCAAACAGATGATGGAAGGGAACCGGTGGAAGTTTTTCTGCCTGAATTGCCGGTTCATCGGATGGGGAATATTGTGCATTCTGACACTGGGAATTGGCTTCCTGTGGTTGATGCCCTATATGTCCGTCAGCTTTGCCCGGTTCTATGACGATGTGGCTGTAAAGCAAGCCGTCCCTCCTCCGCAGCCAGTTTGAGGAGTTCAAATTCAGGGGGCTCCGACAGAGGTCGGGGCCCCCTATTGTGTTACGTCCATCGCCTATTTGACGATCCGGCTGATCTCCTTGAAGATATCGCCCTTGGCGGCTTTCAGTATCTCGAAGAGGGCCATCTCCACGCAGGTGGGGAAGCAGCCGTGAATCTCGATTCGCTCCAGCGCGATCTGTTTTTCTGCCGGTTTCCGGGAGGAAACGGCGTCGGCTACCACGTGGACTTCATAGCCCAGTCGGGCCAGATCAGCGGCGGTCTGATGGACGCACACATGAGCCTCTATTCCTGTGAGCATCACTTGCCTTCGTCCTGTGGCCTTCAGCGCTGCCATGAATTCCTCGTTGCCGCAGCAACTGAAGCTGAACTTTGGAATTGGCTTGACCACATCCGCCAGCAGTTCGGCGATTTCCGGGACCGTCGGGCCGAGGCCATTGGGGTTTTGCTCCAGTTGAATGATAGGTAACCCGAAGGCTTTTGCTCCCCGGATCAACTTTTTGAGATTCTCGATCAGGGCTTCCTTTTCGTGCATTGCGGCCAACAGTTTGGTTTGCACATCGATGATAACCAGAACGGCTTTTTCTTGCTCAAGCATGAATCACTCCTGTTGATGAACCTCTGATTATGTGATGCAGGATTCTTCCTGCCGTGGGTCTGGGGATGTCCCCCAGATTCTCCTTCCTCCCCCAAGATTGGGGGCAGGGGGTTGATTATCACCTGATCAGAGCTTCTTTAATCACCCGTATCTCTGAACGATTATAGCACAAGCATTTGGCGGAATGCCTTGCAAGGCAGACTATTTGGAAACACAGGCATTCATGCGTCACCTTCACCTAGCAGCAAAAGGTACTGGCAACGGTCATCCCCCTCGGTCCCCCGATCTTGGGGGAAGAAGAATTGTTTGTGTGGAGCGGCCTCGCGAGGCCGCTCCACACAAACTCCTATCTATGGGGGCGGAGAGGCACAAGAAAGCAAAGTATTCAGAGCATTATCAATCGCTGTGTTTTGGAGAACTACGTAGGGATCATCTCCAATATAAGGGGTTCTACGGATTCTCTCTCGATGTGATAGGTGATAGGATAGGGCAGAAGCTGGTGATATTGACAGGCCGGGCGTTATTCACTATCTTGGAATTTACCAGGCCCAATAACTTTGAAAGGAGGGACCCATGGAGCACAAATTGCCGGAGTTGCCTTATGCCAAGGACGCGCTCACCCCTTATATATCGAGCGAGACCATCGAATACCATTATGGGAAACATCACAAGGCTTATGTGGATAATCTGAACAAACTCATTCCGGGAACTGAATTCGGAAAAATGACCCTGGAGGAGATCGTCCGGAAAGCCTCCGGGGGCATTTACAACAATGCTGCCCAGATATGGAACCACTCGTTCTACTGGAACTGTCTGGCGCCTAAATCCGGCGGCGAGCCTTCCGGAGAGCTGGCCAATGCCATCAACAAGCAATTCGGGTCGTTCGCCAAGTTCAAAGAGCAGTTCTCCAATGCTGCGGTGACGCAGTTCGGATCGGGATGGGCATGGCTGGTGAGGAATGCCGATGGCAGCCTGGCGATTGAATCCACCGGCAATGCCGGGACGCCTTTCAAGGAAGGGAAAAAACCGCTGCTCACCTGCGATGTCTGGGAGCACGCTTATTATATCGACTACCGCAATGCCAGGGCCAAGTATGTTGAAGCCTACTGGAATCTGGTGAACTGGAAATTTGTTGCCGGTTACCTCAAATAGCGATTATTGATGCAGCCTGTTCCGGGAACGGATGGGGGCGCGAATATCGTGCTTCCATCCGTTCACTCTTTGATTCCGGAAGAAGCTAACAGGGCTCGCTTGCAAATGGCTTCAGCCGGCGTGAAGGCCCCTTTGCCGTAACGATCCCATATGCCTGCATCAAGGTATCCCCGTTCCATCATCAGAGTTACCACAGTCGTGGCAGCTGCGATATCCTCGGAGTAGTGTTGCAGAACGCCCCAGACGCTGTCGCCTTCGTTATCTGTAAACCTTTCCATGTCATTGAAGAGTTTGTCTGATATAACCTCGTGGCCCATGACAATCTTTGCCACAACAATGTTCAGCTCTCTGCCGGGGCGCATCGCCAGGATTTCTTCCCGGTTCAGCTTCCCCTTGCCTTTGAGCTTGCCCACGATCTCTTTGACTTCCGTTTCCTGCCATTTGTTTTTGGCTATCTCGCTGAGCATGTCATCGAACTGTTCCATTTCAATTCCTCCCGGACTAATGCCGCCAGCGCAGCAGCAACACGGCCGATTAGATGTTACCTGTACCGGCGGGGCCGGTCAAGTTAAAACCTTCTGAGGAAGGCCAAGTCAACCCCCATGCCCCCGGCAGGGAAGCATCCCAGCACCACTTTTAATTATAGTTTCCTTAGAACTTCTGGGATCGGAATCAGTCGCGTCGATTTGTGCCCTGTTTGTCGATGCGCTGTCATCTGCCTGTCACATCAAAGTTGTCAGGGAGGCTGGTCTCTGTGTTAGAATTGATCCAAACTTCAAAAGGTGTAATCCGATGTCGAATGCCAAGATATTGGTTGTGGATGACGAGCCGCCGATCCTGGATATGTTGACCTACAATCTGAAGCGGGCCAACTATGAGGTGATCACCTCTTCGGACGGGGAGCAGGCGGTCAATCTGGCTCAGCGGGAGCACCCCGATCTGGTTATCCTCGACCTGATGTTGCCCCGGCTTGATGGCCTGGAGGTGTGCCGCATCCTGCGTCGGGAACAGGATATCCCGATCATCATGCTCACTGCGCGGGACACCGAGGTAGATCGGGTGGTGGGGCTGGAACTGGGGGCGGACGATTATGTAGTGAAACCGTTCAGCGTTCGCGAGTTGATGGTCCGTGTCCGCAACGTGTTGAGGCGTGCCACCTATATTGCCTCACCGACATCTTCAAGCAAGACTCAGGTCGGCAATTTGACTATCGATCCGGCCCGCCGAGAAGCCTTCCTTGACGCTGTGGCTTTGGATTTGACTGCCCTTGAGTTTGAAGTGCTGCACGCTTTCGCCCGACACGCTGGAATGGCTTTGACTCGAGAGCAGCTTCTCCAGGAGGTCTGGGGCTACGATTATCTCGGCGATACCAGAGTGGTGGATGCCGTTATCAAGCGGCTGCGGAGCAAGTTGAATCAGGCCTCTTCCCAATCGGAAGTCATTATGACCATCCGCGGCGTCGGCTACAAGATGCTTTCACCGGAGTGAAAAACATGCGCCATCCCTTTTCCGGTATCGGGCTGAGGCTTTCCTTGAGCCATCTGCTGGTCATCCTGCTGGCGATGGGGCTTTCCTCATTTCTTTTACTCTCGTTCCTGGGGAATTACTTCACCGATGCGGCCCGGAAAAATCTCCTGGCCCAGGCGCAAATCACGGCCCAGGCTTTGGTACCCGGCGCAGTAATCAATGCCTCTGATGCCGCCAACGAAACCGGGTCGTCAGCCTACAATGTGATCCAGCAAAACCAGACCTCTAATATCGCGTTGAATGCAACAAACCTTTCGCTGCCGACTCCGGATTCAAACCGCATTGAAATGGATCTCAACTACCTGAGAGGCGCTTTGCCCCAGCTCAATATCCAGCTCCAGACTCGCATCCGCATTCTGGACGCCAACGGTCTGGTACTGGTGGATTCCCGGCAAGAGCAGGAGAGTATCGATCTAAGTGACGAATCGCTCGTGGCTCGAGCGTTGCAGGGGGAAACAGCCAGTCGCACTGACAAATCGGGACCGGACATGATGAATCTGGCGTTGCCGGTGATGATCGATGGCCGACTGGTCGGAATCGTCTACCTCAGCCAGCCACTGAGTGACGTGAACGCCGTGCTGCATGATCTGCGAACTCGGTTGGCGATTGCTGCCGGAATCGCCTTGGCGCTCTCGGCGATAGTGGCGCTGCTGCTTTCTCGCGCCATTTCCAGCCCGGTGCGCCGAATGACGCGGGCAGCCAGGGCGGTGGCCGGGGGTGATCTTGACCAGCAGGTCTCAGTCGGATCGAAGGATGAACTGGGAGAGTTGGGCCAAGCCTTCAACGATATGACCGCCCGACTGAAGGCATCGCGCCAGCAGCAGATCGATTTCGTGGCCGATGTCTCCCATGAATCGCGGACGCCACTCACCTCAATCAAAGGAATGGTGGAAACCCTGCGAGATGGAGCGGCGGAGGAACCGGAGGTGCGCGACCGCTTCCTCAAAACGATTGAGGAGGAGACCGACCGCCTGATTCGCCTGGTCAATGATCTATTGCTTCTTTCCCAAGCCGACTCGACAGCGCTGACCCTTTGCTGCGAGGCTTCTGATATCCGGGAGCTTGCCGGAAAAGTCATCGACCGGATGACACCGCAGGCCAGGGATAAGAAACTGATATTGAAACTGGAATCCTCATCTGATCTGCCGCTTGTACGGATTGATCCCGACCGTATTGAACAAGTGCTGGTGAATCTGATCGATAACGCTATCAAATACTCCATATTCGGTGGGACTGTGACCATGAAACTGGCTCGTTCTCAAGACGGACGTGTGCTGGTGAGCGTGTGCGATGAAGGTATCGGCATCTCAGCCCAGGATCTGCCTCATATTGGCGAGCGGTTCTACCGGACCGATAAAGCCCGCTCTCGCGCTATGGGAGGCACCGGGCTGGGACTGGCCATCGCGCGTGCATTGGTCAAGGCCCATGGATCGGAACTGGTGATAGAGAGCACACTTGCCCAAGGGACAACAGTGAGCTTCACTCTGTCCGCCGATTAATAATGGCGTGGTTTGTTCAGCATGATGGCTCTCTTTTCTTGCTCCCCTTCGACTGTTCGACAATCTCACAGCTCAGGGCGAACGGGAAAAGTTGTTCCGTTCGTGGTGAGCTTGTCGAACCATGAACGGATGGTGTAACGCCCCCTTCTCCGTGAACAAGTATTAGCCCTTATCTCCTTGCTTCGATATTGTTTCCCAATTGACTCCTCCTTGCCTCCAGTTTGTCACCGACCTGTCACATCGCCGATCTATACTGGGGATAAAGGCGATTCCGGTGAAACAAAAAGGAGGAAAAATGAAGAAGATAAACCCGGTTATCCTGCTTGCCCTGGTGCTCATTCCGATCATCCTGCTGGGCGCATGCGCCGACAGCCGCGTGGTAGTGCAAGAATCGAAGGCCCAAAGTCAGCCGCAATCATGGGACGGGAGCCAACCGTCAAGGACCTTCACGGTCACCGGCGAGGCGGAAATCCGGGTTGTTCCCGATGAAGTGATTCTCACCCTTGGCGTGGAGACGCTGGACAAGGACCTGAACACGGCCAGAAATCAGAACGATGAACGCATCAAACGAGTTCTGGCCGGGGCTGCCGAGTTGGGGATAGCGCCAAAGGATGTTCAGACCGATTATATGAGCATCAGTTCACAATATGATACCTTCACCACTGAGCCGGTGCCCGGGTATAAATGCCAGGAGCAAGAGTTTAAGGGCTTCTCCGTTCGCAAGAATGTGGTGATTACCCTGAAGGATATCGCCAAGTTCGATGACCTCTACACTTTTGTGATGACGGAGGGCGCCAACTATGTTCAGGGTATTCAGTTTCAGACTACCGAGATGCAGAAGTACCGGATCGAGGCCCGTGCCCTCGCCGTCAAAGCAGCCCGGGAGAAAGCGGCTGCCTTGGCTGAGGGATTGGATCAGAAATTGGGGAAGGCTCAGACCATTAGCGAAGGATCATCCGGATGGTGGCCCGGGTCGAGTTACTACGGAGGGCCGGGGATTTCGAATGTGGTTCAAAACGTCGCAGGGGAAGGTTATCAATCTCTGGATGGAACCATTGCGCCGGGTCAAATCTCCGTCACCAGCAGAGTCACGGTTGTTTTTGAGCTGGGCACCTAAGCCGATGGAGTCATGAGACTTTTGAAAACCGAGGCTGATCAGTCTTATTGGAGGAATACAGTAATGCGTGCACCTATCAAAAAGACGCAATTCATGGTGATTGTTGCCCTACTGATTTGTGTTTTTACCTTGCTTGCCTGTGATGATGCAGAAAAAGAAGCGGGGCTTGGCATTTTCTTAGTTACCAATGATGAAATGGTGCTATCCGAACAACATGTGAAAGCCTATCATCCCGAGACACATGAAATTGAATTGAACTCGGAAGGCATTGAGAAATGGAACTCCTACATGACTTACAGTACAATTCCTAAACTAAATCAGACCCTGTATGGCAAAGACTTCGTGGTCAAAGTTAAGGGAGAAGAAATCTATCGGGGTAAATTCTGGTCTATGCTTTCTTCAGCAAGCTGTCCGGGAATAGTGATACTTGATGCCCTTTTCAAACTGGACGATACCCACAACACCATCCAGATTCAATTTGGATATGCAATTCCTCAAAGTGGCAACGATGAAGACCCGAGAAACAATCCGAAAGTTCTCAATTTTTTTGAAGAGCGAGGTTTACTGAAATAAGGGGTGTGAAAGATGCCCAAAAACTTGAGAACCCGGCCGACAGAGGTCTTTTTGAGTTTCCCGATTCCGCGCGGCGGGATGCACCTGGCAAGAAACTCTGCGTGACAAGTCCATCACGCCCCATTTGTCTTTCCGGCGAAGGCCGGAATCCATTCGCTCTTGGACCCCGGTTTTCACCGGGGAGACGGATTAAGGCTTTTCCCCTTACAGTCAGGGGGTTTCTGAACAGTGGAGGCAATCTTCCGATGATACATTGCCATTAGGGGATTTATGGGAAGTCGACTTTCGGCACAGGCGAAGTTATAATTAACTCCAGTCTGAAGGAGGCAGAGAGTTGGCCGAAAAGTTTTCCCTGGATGTGGATAACCTGAAAATCGTGGGGGAAGTTTATTACCCGACGCAAACAAAAGAGCGTCAGCCAGCCCTTTGCATCTGCCACGGCATACCGGGCTCTTCCCCTGTTCTCAATGATCGCGGATACCCTTTGCTGGCTGAAAGATTCGCCAACGAGGGATTTATCACCTGCATTTTCAATTTCCGGGGATGTGGGGAAAGCGGAGGCAACCTCGACTTGCTGGGCTGGACTCGCGATCTTACGGCAGTGATCGACTATCTGGCTCAGCTCAAGAAAGTGGACCGATCCAGAATCGCGCTGATGGGGTTCAGCGGTGGTGCCGCTGCTTCTGTCTATGTGACGGCGCATGATAAGCGCGTCTTCTCGCTGATAGCCTGTGCCTGTCCGGCCGAGTTTATGCTCACAGAAGAGCGGTTGGAAGCCATGCTCCAGCAGTGCCGTGATTTGAGAACCATCCGCGATGTCGGTTTCCCGCCTTCCCTCAAAGAGTGGGGCAGCCATTTCCGGGCGGTGAATCCTATCGACTGGATTGAAGAGGTATCGCCGAGGCCATTGCTTATCCTTCATGGCGAAAAGGATGAGTTGATCAATCCCGTCCATGCTCAAATGCTTTACGACAAAGCCAAAGCCCCCAAAGAACTGGTCATGGTCCCGGATGGCGTGCATCGGCTGCGCACCAGCGAACCGGCGATAACGGCTGCGCTGGGCTGGTTGAAGAAGAAGTGCGGGAGTAATTGAAAACGTTCGTGGTGAGCCTGTCGAACCATACATAAATGGCCTTCGACAAGCCTGTGTTGTCAGAAAATGCAAAGATACTTCCCTGCCGGGGTTTTAGAGCCTGCCCTGAGCTTGACGAAGGGGGTGGTCCCTTAATTCTTAATCTCTTCCCCCAAAGAGTTGGGGGATACAGGATGCAATTGTAGGAAATGCGGCATCCTTCTACCTACCAATAGTTCTGCATGCTGTGTTGACGAAGAAAAGAACCCGGTGAAGGCTATTTCACAACT
>JAQTRE010000008.1 GCA_028711995.1 Dehalococcoidia bacterium
GAGGTTTACTCTTCTACCGCCTGATGGAGCAGGCAATAGCTTGTGCCCCCGTGCCGCGTCAAATGATCGTAGGAGGCCATCCACAACATATGGTATATGGTTGAGTAAAGTGCATACCCACTTAAAGTAAAAGGCTATTGTTATTTCGAGAGAGAGGGGGCTTCGAGAGTGCAGAGACACTTCTCTGCCGAGGTTTTAGGGGTGTCCCCTAAATTTCTTTTTCTTCCCCAAGAGTGGGGGCAAGGGGGTTGATTGGCTCTTAGCTAGAGCTGCTTAGATTATGGGTATGCACGTTTTCACCTATGGTACTCTGATGTTCGATCCCGTCTGGTCGAAAGTGGTCAGCGGCACATATGAAAAGAAGGAAGCCAGGGTGTTCGGCTACAAACGGCAAAAGATGAAAGGGGAAGTCTATCCGGCGATGGTTCCGGGAGACGATACCGACTTTGTGAACGGAATCGCTTATCCCAATGTGAACTTCAACGATCTCAAACGGATCGATGAATTCGAAGGTCCCCACTTTCAGCGGGCCTTGGCGGGATGCCGGTTACCCGATGGAAGCACGCTGATTGCTTGCATCTACGTCCTCGATGACCGATTCAGCGATCGGGTGATGGACGAACCATGGGATCCGGCACGGTTCTCTGAATCCGGGATGGATGAGTTTTTGATGAATTATGGATTGGAACCCTGAAGACTACGCCAGAAACTCCGGCGCTCAGTTGGCATGGGCCCGGGAATTTATCTCTAGACTCAATCTGGCAGGGAATGAAGCGCTGCTGGACGTCGGTTGCGGCGACGGCAAAGTCACCGCGGAATTCGCCACGGTCGTGCCCCAAGGCTTCGTGCTCGGCATCGACAGCAGCAGTGCGTTTATCGACTATGCCCGGCTGCACTATCCACCTTCTCTTTACCCCAATTTGCAGTTCGAACAAATGGATGCCCGAGAGTTGGCCCATACCCGACGGTTCGACGTCATCTTCTCGAACGCCACCCTCCACTGGGTGGAAGACCATCGGGCATTCCTTCTCGGCTGTGCGCGTCTCTTGAAGCCGCAGGGTCGGCTGATAATATCCTGCGGCGGCCAAGGCAACGCAGCCGATGTGTTTGCGGTGATAGATGAACTGATCCGAGAGCCCCGCTGGGCTCCTCACTTTGAGGATTTCTCCTTTCCTTACTTCTTCTACTCTCCATCCAAATACGAACGCTGGTTAACCGAAGCAGGCTTTCACCCCATGCGATTGGAACTGGTGGAAAAGGACATGACCCACCATGGACGAGAAGGCCTGGCAGGCTGGATTCGCACCACGTGGATGCCCTACACGCATCGTGTCCCGGCCGATAAGCGCGAGAAGTTCATCTTCGAATGTGTGGACGGATACCTCAAAAAACATCCGGTAGACAAGCTATGGTGCAGCCATGTTAAAATGGTACGGTTGGAAGTGGAGGCCCATATCTAAGGAGGATTTAATGAAGCTCATACAGTACATCGATGTCAAAGCAACGCACCTCGAAAACGATCAGGCGAAAGGGGTGGATGCGCGAGTGGTCATCGGCAAAGCAGACGGCGCGACCAATTTCTGCATGCGAGTCTTTGAGATTTCCGCCGGAGGATATACGCCCAATCACTCCCATGATTGGGAACATGAGATGTTCATCCATTCCGGCAAGGGCGAAGTTTACAGCGATGGCAAAGGGAACCCAGTCAAGCCCGGCAGTGTGATTTTCATCCCCGCTAATGAGATCCACCAGATACGAAACACCGGCAAGGAGCTGCTGGTTATGGCTTGTCTTGTCCCATCGAAAGCCCCTGAACTATAATAAACTAGGATGGCTTTTGAGAGATGTTGGAGAGAAACATGCAGACATGGAAACCGACAACCAAGCGTTTTGTTGCCTATTTTGATATCATGGGATTCAAGGAAATGGTCTACCGCAATGGCCACAACACCGTATTGGACAAGATGATCAAACTGAGGGAGCGAGTGGATCTGATAGAGAACGAGGCCAGGCGATTGCTCAACCGTCAAGAGGATTCCGGCCCAAGGAAGAAAGCGCGCCGTTCTATGGATGTCCCCATCCTGCCCGTATTCTTTTCTGATTCCATCTTGTTCGTCTCCCAAAATGATTCCAAGGCCTGCGCCAGAAAGATATTATTATCGGCCTCATGGTTGCTTGCTGCGTCGCTCATCCAGGGCATTCCCATGAAGGGCTCGTTGGCATATGGGATGCAGACGGCGGACTTTGAAAAGTCGCTGCATTTCGGGAAACCATTGACCGATGCATACCTGCTGGAACAAGAGGTGGGCCTGTATGGCGCCGTCTTGCACAACTCCATGGAAACCTATCTCAAGCAAAATAACATGATTGACCGGCCGATTCGGAATCACAACATCGTGGTCCGTTACAACATTCCCCTCAAGAAAGGTAATGCCACACACTACTGTGTCAATTGGCTCGGAATGTTCGATTTCCTAAAGCAGGACCCGGAGCCAGTTGTATCTGCTCTGTATGATACAGTTTCAGGCAGCATCAGATCCTATGTGGATAACACGGTCACTTTTATGAGGGCCGTTCAATCCGAACAGCCTTGCCAGACATTCATCCCGGGCAACATACAGGAGGACCCTGAAAACTGAGTCCGATTTGTTCTCACCCAAGCGGCAGGAGCCCTGAAAGATGTCAACGGTGACACTTGAAACCGGTTCTCTCCGGCTTGAAATCCTTCCGGAAGCAGGGGCGAGCGTGGTGACCTTTGCCAGGCGGTTTGGCGGCGTCTGGCTTCCCCTTCTCAGAGAGACGCCCCCGGAGGCGATCGCAGCTCTCAATCCTTCCCTGATGGCTTCCTTCACGCTTCTTCCGTGGTCCAATCGCATTCCGGAGGCTACCTTTAGGTTTCAGGGACACCACTATCCTCTGCGGGCCAACACGCCGGAAGGTTATGCCATTCATGGTGATGTGCGCCGCCGACCCTGGAAGGTCATCGCCAAACGTCCCGCCGCAGTTACATGCGAGATAGATTCCAGGGATTTCTCCGACTTCAATTTCCCCTTTCCCCTCACCGCTCAAATCCACTACGAGTTGTCAGAGACTGATTTCGATACCACATTGATGCTCACCAATTCAGGAAACACTCCGATGCCCGCCGGATTCGGATTTCACCCCTATTTCAATCGAGCCTTTGGCGCACATGGTGTTGATGAAGCCCAACTGCAGCTTCACGTTGCAGGAGTATATCCTCCTTTGCCCGGAGGCCCGATGGCCTTGGTGACCAGAGAACAGGATTTTTCCCGTCTCGCTTCAATTGACAAGCGCGATATCAATCACTGCTTTGGAGGCTGGACGGGTCAGGCAACCATTGTTTATCCCGGTGCAGGGGTGCAACTTCGGCTGGACTGCGCCCCTGTTCTGGGGCACGTGGTGGTTTTCACCCCGCCGGACAAACCTTATTTTGCCGTCGAACCTGTTTCCCATGTGACGAACGGGTTCAACTTGTTCGCCCAGGGTCAAGCGGGCACAGGGATACAGGTGCTGGAGCCGAGAGAGTCGATGGCCGGAAGATTTCGGCTCAAGGTACTTCAGTAGAGGGATATCTCGATTTTTCCGCCAGGGAGCCCAGCAAGGCAGCCCCTTGGACCCGTGACAATGAGCCGTATCTATGGTAATATGGGACAACTCAGAGATATTTCCTGCAGTCGCCATCAAAAATCGGCGGGCGAAAAACGGAGTCAGATGACGCGGTTGATTCGCGCGAATTGATAGGAGGGCAAAGGATTGGAGTTTCTCGATAGTTGGCTATGGTTGATTTTCATTGTAGCGGGACTATTTCTGGCCATATTGGAGCTGCTGATTGGAGTGGATACAGGGCTCGATCTCGTCATCATGGGATCCGCCTTTGTTATCGGGGGATTGGTCACATGGCCAGCCGATTCCTGGGTGCTGACTGCTGTGATCGTCAGCCTGCTCTCATTGGCATATGTGGCATTCGGCAGAAGATATATTCACCGGCGCATGCTGGTCAAAGAAGAAAGGACGAATATCGATGCGCTGATAGGCATGCAGGGGACCGTATTGAAGGCAATTTCAGAGAACGTGGATGGACTGGTCAAGGTTGGGCATGAGGAGTGGAGGGCCAGAGCCGAAGGGCAGATTGCTGAAGGGATTGGGATAGAGGTTACGGGTATCAGTGGAGTGACTCTGCTGGTCACGAAAAGCGAAAGGAGTAGCTGAAAATGGTAATCGCACTAATCGTCGTACTGGTTGTGATCGCATTGCTGGCGGTGATCACGCTTGCCAAATCCATCGTCATCATTCACCAGGCACAAAAAGGGATTGTGGAGAGGTTCGGGCGCTATAAGGAGACGCTGGATCCCGGACTTCGATTTATTATCCCCTTTGCGGATTCCCTCATGGGCAGGGTAGACTTGCGAGAGAGTGTCCTGGACGTGGAGCCGCAGCCGGTCATCACCAAGGACAATGTCACCGTGACCGTGGATGCAGTCATCTATTACTACGTTACGGATGCCAAAAAGGTCAGCTACGAAGTGGCCAACTTCTACATCGCCATCAGCAAGCTGGCGCAAACCAATCTTCGTAACCTGGTCGGCGATATGAGTCTGGATGAATCATTGACCTCAAGGGAGCGTATCAATGCCTCCCTCCGCAATACCCTCGATGAGGCTACCGACAAATGGGGAGTGAAGGTCACCCGTGTGGAAGTGAAAGCCATCGAACCCCCTCGGGATATCTCGGATGCGATGAGCAAGCAGATGAAGGCCGAACGGGAAAAACGAGCCACAATTCTAACGGCAGAGGCCTATCGCCAGAAGCAGATACTGGAAGCCGAAGGAGACAAGCAGAATGCCATCCTGAAAGCTGAAGGTCTCAGGCAACAGTCGATTCTGCTGGCCGAAGGCGAGAGGCAAGCGGCCATCCTCCGCGCCGATGGCGAAGCCAAAGCCATCGAGACAGTCTCTGTGGCAGCCGATAAGTTCTTCGTCGGCAACGCTCAGAATCTCAAACAGCTTCAGGTGGCGCAGGCTTCCCTGGAGAAAAATACCAAACTCGTGGTGCCCGATAAATCCAGGCTCATTAATGTGATTGATATGTTCAGAACGCCGGAGTAGCAAGTAATCTGGCAGAATGGCGTAGCCAGTGGCACGGTAGGCTCTCTGACAAAGTGATGAGCCAGCCGTCATCCGGACAAAGACCAGCCGACTTCGGTCGGTGCAATGTTTCACCCAATATGGGCAACGTCTTAATCATTCTCCGAGTGAAAGGAGGCCAAAATGCCAATCAAATATTCAATCTCCGATGATGGACACTTCATCCATGCGGTCGCTAGTGGTTCCGTGACAGGCCCAGAATTTGTCGAATACGAAGTGGCCCACGCCATTGATGAACGGATCAAGCCTCCCATCGCCGAGTTGCTGGAGATTCAGCCTGGCGCTTTGAGGCAGGTCACAACGGACGATATATCGAAGGTGCTGGAGCGGCGCAAGGAATCAAAAACCTGGCCCACACCGCATCGGTGCGGCATCGTCGTATCGTTGAGCGATATGCACGCCTGGAATTTGGCCAAATTCTATGAAGGCATGACCATCCTTCATTCGCCGGAAATAGTAATCGTCTTCAATGATGTCAGTACTGCCAAAAGCTGGCTTGGCTTCAACAACTTCCATCCGAAGAAAGGCGGGGCACGCGGCTAATTTCCCATCCGACGGGCTCCCGCTGATCAGTGAATATGGGCCGGGAACTGCTCTCGTCGAGAGTGTGCCGATTTGGTGGAGTTTCCGTCCTGGCCGATGTTGCACCTCCCCATATATAATTGCTAGAATTGACACATGCAAATCAGCATGATCGAAGGAAGAGACCTGTCGGAGGCCTTCTTCCATTCCTGCCGCAAAGTACTGCAGGAAGGCTATCAGTACGTGATCGATAAGGGAAGCTTCGAGGGGGCAAAGAGAAGAGAACTCGACTTTGCAGTAATCCACATCAAACAGCCAGGGAACAGACCGCTTGTGCCGGATGTCCCCCAGGGTGTACCTCCACCGACCAGCGATAACTACATCAACGAATACATGTCCTATCTCATCACGGATGCCATTCAGCCGCATGAGCAATATACTTACGGTCAATATCTGGCTCCCCAAATCGATACGGTGATCCACCGCTACAAGAACGACGGACCAGAGTGCAATCAACTGTGCATGACGGTCGGAGGCAAGGAATCCCTCGATCTGGAGCATCCCCCATGCCTGAGGATGGTCGATACCCGGATCCGATATGGCAAGCTACACTTTATTATCTACTTCAGAAGCTGGGATTTATGGGCCGGGTTTCCCACCAATCTCGGCGGCCTCCAGCTTCTCAAAGAATATATGGCTGGTGAGATCGGAGTGGAGGATGGGGAGATGATCTGCGTCAGCAAGGGACTTCATCTCTATGAATACTCTTGGGAACTGGCCGCCTCTGTGGCGAGGATTAATCTTTAATCCTTCAAGAGCAAGAAGAGCATTACACCATGCATTCATCTCTACGGTATCGGGCACTCCATCATTGGCGATAGGCGCTCTGAGGATAAGGAAGTGCAGCGCATTTCCTCTGTACGATTTTCTCTAAACCAAGGAGACAAGCTGAGTCTTGGTTTCAGCCCTCAATCAATAGTTGCATCAACTTCAATTACCGTCTTACAGGAGCATTGCTGCGGCTTACCCCGGTCATCTAAACAATAGCAGCCCCTCTCGCATTGACAGTGTCAGAGGCGTTGACAATTGGAGCTGAAGTGTTTAATCTAAGCCAAATGCCTATTCATCCTCGAAAGGGGCAGCCTGCGGGCCAAATAGAAGTAACTTATCCCGATGGTTCAAAAGGCGAATTGGCGCTGGAATTTCTGGCTAGACTGGGTGGCGGCAGAGCGGCCGAAGTATATTTAGTCAGAGATAATCGGACAGGCAAGCTATACGCGGAAAAAGTATTTAAGACTCAACAAGGCCTCTCCACATCTGCCCGGGGTTTGGTCTATCGAATATTTTTTCAAGCCCCTCCACCATATGAGGCAAGGGAAAGCGCAGTCCGCGCGTCCCTGTTTCGCAGAAAAGTGCTGCGGGATTTAACAGAGCTCTGGTTTGGCAGACCGCTGGTCGCTGATGCCTACTATACCCGCTGGCATGAAGAAGAAAAAGCCTTTGTATTGGGCACAGAATATATCGAAGGGAGAGGTCCCAGACCAGGCCCAATTAACCGACGATTCTTCCGCCGCTTGCTCCACAACTATCCGACTCGATTCTTCAAAACAATCACCAGATCGAAGTTCAGCAGAGAAAAAAACTCGAATTGGGAGATCGATGAGGCTGTCGCTCAGCTGGACAGGTTCAAGGACAAGTTTCACCAGGCTGGATTCACAGGCTCGGAATGGCAGGTGGATAAGACCCTCTCCGTGCCAACCAGCAATCTGCGTAGAGATGCGAGCAACGAGTGGATATTGATTGATGTGGAATCGGCATTTCCAGCGCTAATCCGGCCCCATTATCTTTGGCAGGCACTCAAAATCGGCTCAGTTCCTCTGTTCGATGATGTTGATTTCACCACGCTCCACAAATATGTGGATGGCAACCGTGTGGAACTCGTTGATCGGCTCGGGGAGGATCGAGTACAGACACTGAATGGCTATGTAGAGCAGTTAGAATACTTTACCAGGGCGTGGAAGGAAAGCGAACCCGCTATATTCAGCCACAGACATCGCCTGATAACTGCCCCGCTGTTGCGAGCGAAAATCCGTCAGGGCCTTATCGATTACTGGCAGATAACCGGGCGGATATCGGCAGAAAAGGCCGAGCATCTCAAGACATCCCGATTGCGCTTTTTCGGCTACGCTTCATGGGATTTCGCCAGAGAACTCTGTTCCCTGCCTTTGAGCATTCCAGGCTCACTGAAGAAGCTCGGCCAACGCCTGATACAAACCGTGACATGGTCGCTTCGCCTGTTTTACTACGCGCTTTTCTCGGAGAACCGGCTGCGAGAGGAAACCGAACGCTTCGTGAACCAGAACATCAATGATTGGCAGAACTCAGGGCGGCTGACTGAAGCGGAGGTAGCCCAGTTGAGAAAGGATGTTCAGTCGCCCTCTTCGGCGGAATATCTGAAAGGCTTTTTGGTCCAGCTGGGACTTCAGGCGTTAGAACCTCCGGTCATTGGCTATGCAGCTGTTGTTTGGCTGGCTGTCTATCTGGGTTCCCCTGAAATCCTGGCGGCTATTTTCATCTCTCCATTGTTAAGAACAGGCTATACGCTATATCGAAAGCTGAAGAACAGGAAAACAGGAATATCCTACCGATACGCGTTTTGGGTCGGAGTACTCCCCCACGTAGGAATCATGGCTTACCCCGCGCAGATGTCCTCTGCTAATCCCGATCTTTCTATCTTTCTGGCCCGTTTTCAGGCATCCCGGTTCGGCTCTCATGTGCCGTTGTTTGGCGGCACCGATTCGCGTCTGGAACACCTTTGCATCAAGGCCATAAATGTACTGGCCTCACTGCAATATGAATTAGGCAATCTGACTGGGGCGATAGGGAAAAGCTTGCACTTGAACAAAGGCAACTCTTGAATAGGTGCCAATTTCGAAGATGGGAGAAGTTTCCCCGGGTGCAGTCGGACAAAAGAGGCTTTGATCAGTAAACCATCTTCAAAATCCAGGCGAAGGGCCGTATAGGTGCAGGAATACATTGGACCGGAATGTGGTCCCTGGGGTAGCGGCGTCTCCAGGCGATGTATCTCTGATGTCCCCAGATAATTGCCCAGAGGAACACAGCCCCGTAGATATACCCCCCAAGAACATCGCTGGGCCAATGAATCCCGCGGTAAATCAACCACAGTCCCATCATCGGGATATAGAGGCCCAGAAGGACACAAATGGCGGTGCGCCAGAACCCGGGTTTGAACAAACGGAGAACCAGATAGATCAGAATCCCGCAGAACATGAAAACGTGCATCGCCGTACCGCTGGGAAAGCTGCAGTCACCATTCGGTCGATAAACGACTACCAAATCAGTCGCCGGTCTGGGTCGATCTATGAGATATCGCAGCACCGGGTTCAGAAAATCGGCGACTCCTACTAGCCCTACGAATACGGCCTCGGCACGCTGGCCTTTCAGCCACAGCCATACAATGGCCGCCAACCCTGTTATCCCCGCCACCCCCACAACACCCATGCGATTGTTGAAGTTGACCAAAGGACCCAGAAAGTCTTCGGCATCTACTCTTTGAATCCATTCGGTTATGGCCAAATCCCAGGAGAACCAGTCCAGCCTCACCGCTTCGATGGTGAGAAATGCCAACACGCCCAGAATTATCAGGAAGACATACTTTCCCTGGGGCACTGCGCACAATGGGTTGCCTTTTGAGTCATTAGACATGGTCTGCACCGTGGTTTTCTTGCGCTTATTTTAGCATTATACTTTAGTTGAATGCATCTATTGCCACCACCCCAAGAGGAGCGATACTGTGAGCCCTCAGGGTATTCCGATTTTGTACGGTGGATTTGCCACTGATTCCACGGTGATGTAAACTAGGTTTTAAGGATTTGCCATTTCAATTGGGGGCATCTGCCGATGCGGATTCTGGTTGTCGAAGACGAGTCCAATATCGCATTATTCGTCAAACGGGGCCTGATCGAGGCGGGCTATTCCGTTGATCTGGCACAGGACGGTAATAGTGGGTTGGAATTCGCCATCAGCTATACCTACGATGTGATTGTGCTGGACATCATGCTGCCGGGAAAAGACGGCATTTCCATCGTTCGGGAGCTACGCAGTCGGGGAATCAAAACCCCCGTAATTTTTCTCACTGCCCGTGACACCGTGGAAGACCGGGTGCTGGGGCTTGAAATGGGTGCCGATGATTATCTGATCAAGCCCTTTGCATTCTCCGAATTGCTGGCGCGTATTCGAACCCTGCTGCGGCGGCCTCCCCTGCAGGCGCAGGCTGTTCTGACCATTGAGGCATTGGAGTTGGATACGATCCGGCATGAGGTGCGCTACGCCGGAAGGCGCATTGAACTGAGCGCTCGGGAATTCGCGCTGTTGGAATACATGATGCGCCACATCAACCAGGCTGTCTCCCGCACCCAGATAGCAGAACACGTCTGGAACATCGATTTCAACACCGATTCCAATGTGGTGGATGTATATGTAGGCTACCTGCGACGCAAACTGGACAGGGCCGGAGCCCCGCCAATCATTCGTACGGTGCGTGGCATCGGCTATCGTCTCGTCAGTACAGAGGCAGAGGATGAATAGGTGGATGCCATTTCGGACTAAAGCCTCCGCCAAAGAGAGATTCAAGGCTCTTGCTCCGCATTCCATTCAACTGCGCGTTCTCCTTCTGGTCTTTATTCTTGTTCTGGCAGCAATGGTTTTGCTGGCAGCATACACTCTCGACCAGTTTGAAAAATCCACCCGAATCGAACTCGAGCATGAGGGCCTTCTGTTGTCAAGCGCCCTGGAGGAGGCGGGTATTGTCCCGCTGGCTGAAGCAAGAGATATTCCCGGGCTGCAGGAGAGGATCAATACCCTTTCATCGGCTCTCCGGAACGCTATTGAAGTGAATGTCATACTGTTGAAGGATGATGGGTCGGCAATCGTTGCCAGCAACATCCCCGGTAACATCAGGGAGACGTCCACTCGGGAACATGAAGTGCTTCTGGAAGCCCTGAGCAGGGGAGGGCCCGTCGTATTCACGGGGCGTAATCCCGAACATGAAGGCCGCCCGGCTCCTTCCGGTACGCCAATCGAGGCATCACCAGAGCCTCATTTCTTTGAAGCCCACCGCTTCTTAAGTGTCACCACGCCGCTGACGATCGATGGCCAGAAGCTGGGCAGCATTAATGTAAAGGTCTCCCTGGACGAGCTTCACGAGGACCTCGTAGAAGTCCGCTGGACCATCATTGCTGCGGCCAGCACAGAGATCGCGTTGGTTTTGGGTGGCCTGATCTTCTTACTCAATATTCAAGTCTTCCGGCCGCTCCGGCGCATGGGTGTGAAGATGCGAGCTATTTCCGGTGGAGACCTGACGCAGCGAATCGGCCACCAGGGATCCGAGAATGAGATTGGGGAACTGGCGAACACTTTTGACCGTATGCTGGATCAACTGCAGGCATCTTTCGAGCGCGAGAAGCGTTTTACCACCGATGCCGCTCATGAGTTGCGCACCCCGCTGGCGGCTCTGAAAGGGCAAATTGAAGTTGCTCTAAGCCGATACAGGTCTCAAGAGGAGTACCGGGACACGTTGCAGGACCTTCAGGAAGAAGTGGACCGCCTCACTCGCCTGAGCGGTGACCTGCTGTTATTGGCCCGGTTGGGACAGGGTCGGCTTCAGCCGCGATTTGAAAGGGTTGATCTGAGCGACCTGCTTGGAGCCATAGCCGACCAAATGCGACCATCGGCCGATTTGAAAGGGATCAATCTGACGGAGAAAGTCCCCCCGGACATCACCATGCAGGGCGACGCCGATCATCTCATCCGTCTCTTCCTTAACCTGCTTGATAATGCCATCAAGTATACCCCGCCCGGCGGCCGGGTTGTATTAGAAGCTGAAGCTACTCTTGAAAGAATTCGTATTTCGGTCAGCGATACCGGACCGGGCATTCCAGAGGAGCATCTCCCCTTCCTTTTTGACCGGTTCTACAGGGTGGAAACGGCCCGGTCTCGGGATACCGGTGGTGCGGGACTGGGATTATCCATTGTCTATGAGCTGGCTCGCAGCCATCATGGCACCATTGCCGTGGATAGCAAACCGGGCCAAGGGACCATTTTCACCGTGGAACTGCCAAGAAATCCTCAATAGCCGCTTATCCCCATCCGGCCAACCATTGATATCTTCCCGCTCCGGACCCTTCGAAGTTAAGAGCTTTCTTATCTTTGTCTCATCGCTTTATTAACCTTCGTAGATATACTAAACTTATAGCTCTATCATTTCTCACCTGGGAAAGCTGTTGTTGGCAGAATAAATCGGTGGGCAGACTCATTGCCTGCGTCATCCGGATCACATGATGGAACTGAAAAGAGGCGGTACAATCCCAACTGGGGACTGGTGAAATTGTCCGGGAGATCAACCGAACGGAGAGTTGAAGTGTGAAAATAGGCATACTCATCCTGTGGAGATGTGGGTTTGTAATCCTGCTCTTGATACTGATGTTTGACGTATCAGGAGGCATTGCCAGGGCAATGTTTGTGGAGTCCTGGCCGCAGAATCCCGCTGCGCCCTCCGATTGCCATGCGGACTTCGTGGTATTCGGTGATTCTCAGGGCAGTTTTGATCCTCTCTGGACGATCTCCCCCGACTTCGATAAGCTGCCCGGCCTGATAAATCAAATCGACGTGCCGATGGCTTTCCACGTGGGAGACATGTACACCGGCGACACCTTCTTTGCGCGCGGCGTCAGAAACCAAGCAGAATCGTTTCTGGGAGATGTGGCAACCCTGCGAATACCGATGCACCCGGTCATGGGGAACCACGACGCCCGGGGAGGAGGGTGGAATGTAACCAAAGAGCTAATCTTTCAAAATACGAGCACTTACTATTCTTTCGATCAGGGAGACAGCCATTTTGTGATTCTCGATGCTTTCATGCCGGGATATGAGCATACCCTCTCGCAGGAGCAATTCAGATGGCTGGAGGCCGACCTCGCCAGCACCAGACAGCTCCATATTTTCGTATTCGTACATGCGCCGCTTTATCCTTTAGGGTCTCATTTGGGAGGATCGCTGGACAAGTATCCTGCCATGAGAGATCAACTAGGCGCGCTGCTGGTTAAATCCGGTGTGGATATCCTTTTTTGTGGGCATGAACATTTCTACGCCAGCTTCGGCTATGATGGACTGATGCAGGTCACTACGGGAGGGGTTGGTGCAAAGCTGAAGTCCCCCGCCAGCCCCAAAGAATTGGCCGGAGAATACGGTTATGATATGACTAAAGTGAGTCGGCTGAAAACACAGAAGGTGCTGCACTATGTTTGTGTGAGCACCAGCACTCTCGATATTACAGTTACGGCTTACGATCTTGAAGGCAATATGATTGATCAATTCAGTATCGCGCCCTAATGATGACACCGAATAGCCTGTCAGACAATGACGTTGGGGTGGCATTGCTCCGAGGTGTGAACTGCGTTTCCGTGATACTCATCGAGCCATGCACGCTGAGGCCACCAGCAATAGCATCCCTTTGATTTCACCACGCGGGCAAGCGAGATCATCAATAGTTATGCCATTGTTTAGACAATATCTGGCTCAATTCGCATCAGCCCTCTGGCCCCCTATGCTGCCAACAATTGAGAGTGATCTGCTCCGTTCTGCTTTTCCCCATTATTATGCTCCCATTCGGCATCATTCCCAATCAGATGGAAAACCCGGAAGCCTCTGCCGTATTTGTGCCCCTCGATTTCATGCGCCGCAAGAGATACGGATTTTCCGGCATAAAGCCATACCAATAAATGAATTGGGACCTTTTCCCAATCTCAATTCAGCCGTGCCGGCGTGTTATAATAGACTCTGCAAGGAGACCTAATATGGCAACAAAAGACCTCCCGTTTGACAAAGAGCAATTGGAACCCATTGTGCAGAGATATCCCACACCGTTTCACATCTATGACGAAGCGGCCATGAGGGAGAATGCTCGAAAGCTCAGCCAAGTTTTTTCCTGGAACAAGGGCTTCAAGGAGTACTTTGCCGTCAAGGCAACGCCCAATCCCTATATCATGAAAATTCTTCTGGCGGAGGGATTTGGCGCGGATTGTAGTTCTCTGGCGGAACTGGCACTGGCGGAGAAGGTGGGAATCAGCGGCGAGGATATCATGTTCACGTCCAATGATACCCCGGCAGAGGAGTTTCGGAAGGCAAAAGAGTTGGGCGCGATCATTAACCTGGACGATATCACCCATATCCCGTTTTTGGAAAAGCATGCGGGCCTTCCCGAGTTAATCTGCTTTCGATACAATCCGGGTTCGCTCAAAAGAGGCAATGTCATCATCGGCAGTCCGGAGGAGGCCAAGTACGGATTCACCAGGGAGCAACTCTTTGAGGGCTATCGCATAGCCCGGGATAAAGGCGTCAAGCGGTTTGGGATTCATACCATGGTGGCATCCAATGAGCTCGATGCCCACTACTTTGTAGATACTGCCGAAATCCTCTTCAATCTGGTGGTTGAGGTTTATCGAAAGTTGGGAATTCTGATTGAATTTGTTAATATCGGCGGAGGAATAGGAATCCCCTACAAACTCGACCAGCAGGCAGTTGATCTCGATGTGGTGAGCCGAGGAATACAGGAGCGCTACGAAAGGATTATCGCCGCCAACGGACTGGCTCCGCTGAGATTGTACATGGAATGTGGGCGCATGATCACGGGGCCTTATGGCTATCTAGTGTCCCGGGTCAGGCACATCAAGAATACGTACAAAAACTTTGCCGGTCTCGATGCGTGCATGGCCAATCTGATGAGGCCTGCCCTCTACGGCGCGTATCATCACATTACTGTTGTGGGGAAGGAGAAGGCTCCGCACAACATAACCTATGACGTCACGGGCTCGCTCTGTGAAAACAACGATAAATTCGCCATCGATCGCCAACTGCCCGAACTTGAACCCGGCGACCTGGTTGTGATTCACGATGCCGGCGCTCACGGCCACGCGATGGGCTTCAACTACAATGGCAAGCTGCGTTCCGCAGAGTTGCTCTTACGCCCCAGCGGAGAGGTAGTGCAAATCAGGAGAGCCGAAACCATCGACGACTACTTTGCGACCCTCGATCTGGATGGACTGGCACGTTTTCCGGTCTGACATCCATCCCGGGCAAGGGGGACATCCCTGCAGAATGCCACCCAGATTCTGCAACTGTGACGCGGACTGAATCAAGTTTATTAAGGAGAGTTCATGGATATTGCCTATTTTGAAGATATCGTAGTGGGACACAAAGGCACCGTAGGCACGCACATTGCTGAGAAGGATGAAATGATCGAGTTCGCCCGGAAATTACCAGGGGAAACACCCTGGATTTGAAGGTGCCGTCATGAAATCGATCGATTTTTCCAAAACAGCCGGTCAATACGGAAATGCCTCTCTGGTTCAAAAGTCAGCCAGTGGGAAGCTGCTCGAACTACTGGCCATAAAGGAGACTGACGACGTTCTGGACATTGGATGCGGGCCAGGCGATCTTACCTGTCAGATCAGAAAGCTGACCTGTGGCAGAGTGACCGCCATAGACTCGGCGGAAGGAATGATCGAGGAGGCGAGACGAAAACACGGCGTCTCCGGCATCTCTTTTGAAATGAGTCCGGCGGAGAAGTTCAGTTATGCCGGCGAGTTCGATGCTATCTTCTGCAATTCCGCGTTTCAGTGGTTTAACCCCCCGGGACCTGTTTTAGAGAGTTGCTACCGGGCGCTCAAAAAGCAGGGGCGAATGGGAATTCAGGCTCCGGCAAAACTGTCCCCGGCGCGTAAGATCCCCTCACCTAACTTCGAACGGGCCATCGAAAGCATCAGAAAAGACCCTGCGGCGAAAGGAACATTTGCCCACTTCCATGACCCCTGGGTGATGTACGACACATCCGAGGAATACCGGTCCTTGTTTGAGTCTTTCGGGTTCAAGGTCGAGCATGCGCTGATCGAAAAGGTAGTGAGTTTTCACACTCCCGAAGAAGTTTTCGCCATCTTCGATACGGGCGCGGCGGCAGGTTTTCTCAATCAGCAATACTACAGTGTACCCATAGACGAAAATTACGTAGATCATTGCCGGGGGATCGTAAAGCGCTCCTTTGCTGAACAAGCTGGCAAAGATGGAAAGGTAGAACTGATCTTCTATCGCGCATACGTGTTGGCCATAAAGAGCTGAATCAGCTGATCTCTGATAGCTAAGAAGCCTATGATTACTGGGGCAGGATTCTTTCTGCCGGGGGTTTGGGGGTGTCCCCCAAATATACCCTCTTCCCCCATGATTGGGGGGCAGGGAGTTGATCAAGATTCCCTAAATCCTATGATCATCATCGAGACCAGAAGCATCGTCAAACGGTATAAAGACATCACTGCCGTGAACGGCGTCGATCTCCGCATCGAAGCTGGCGAGTGTTTCGGGCTTTTGGGGCCAAACGGCGCCGGCAAGACAACGCTGATCAAAATGGTCACCGGGGTGCTTCCCATTACGGATGGGGAAGCCCGGGTGGCGGACATGGACGTCTCCAGAAAGCCGCGTCAAATAAAGGCCCTCATTGGCGTGGTGCCGCAGGAAGATAATCTCGATCCAGATTTCGGTGTACTCAAAAACCTTCTCGTCTTTTCTCGCTATTTCGATATTCCCTCAGCCGAGGCCAAACAACGGGCGCTGGCGAATCTGGAGCTTTTCGAGCTTGCCGGTCGGCAGAAGGCCAAGATAAGGGAGCTCTCCGGCGGAATGAAAAGGCGCTTGCTCATTGCGCGGGCCCTGATAAATCAGCCTCGTATCCTGGTACTGGATGAACCAACAGTCGGCCTGGACCCGCAGACCAGACACATGGTCTGGCAAAAGCTGAAGTCCTTAAAAGAGCAGAATACCACCCTGCTGCTGACAACACAGAATATGGAGGAGGCAGCCGTCCTCTGCGACCGCCTGGCGATAATGAACGAGGGCAGGATCATGGCTCTGGGAACGCCTCGGGAGCTTATTGACAGATACGGCGGCAGCCAAATCATCGAAGCCAAACTCAACTCGGCTGAAAGGGTCTCTCTGGAAGCGGGGTTGAAGCAACAGGGGCTCTTCTGGCAGGAACTCGGAGACACGCTCTATATCTTCGAATCAGACGGGCCTGAACTCCCCGCCGACCTTAAGAACAAGCTGATCATCATCAGCCGAAGGATACCTACACTTGAAGATGTTTTCCTCAGACTTACCGGGAGGGCGCTGGAGGAATGAGGATGTTTTCGCCGGCCGCGTTCCATGTGTGGCAGCGCAATCGGGATGTCTTTCTTGCCCTAGCGGGCAGCGAGGTGCCGGGACTGCTGGCGGAACCGCTGATGGTGCTGGTGGCTATGGGATTCGGACTCGGCGCTTATCTGGGCGTAATCGATGATCAGAGTTATATCGAGTTCATCGCTCCCGGCATCATCGCCGGATATGCCATGTTCAGCGCTGTCTTCGAATGCACCTACGGCAGCTTTGTCCGATTGGATTACCAGAGAACTTACGACGCCATTATTTCCACACCCTTGAGCGTGGAAGATGTGGTCGCCGGAGAGATATTCTGGGGAGCTACCCGGGCTTTTATCACTACCCTTGCGGTGATGATCATCGCTACAATGTTCGGGCTAATTCATTCGTACATGGCCCTTCTGGCTCTGCCGCTGAGCTTGATCTCAGGTCTGATGTTCGCATCCATTGCATTCACCTTTACCTCGATAGTCCCTTCGATCAGCAGCTTCAACTATTTTTTCACCCTTTTCATCACGCCGATGTTCTATTTCAGCGGCATCTTCTTCCCTCTGGACGAGTTCCCCTCAATGGTGCGAACCCTGAGCTGGATTGCCCCGCTCACGCCGGTGGCTCACGCCACCCGCTCGCTGGTCCGGGGCGAAATGGACATAGTTGTTCTGTGGAGCCTGCTGCTCATGATGGCCATAACAGCGATTTTCTTCTGCCTGTCGCTGGTGTTGATGCGGAGAAGGTTGCTGAAATAGGGTGCATTGCCGTGCGATCTCAAGAAAGGATGGTGGAGAGTGAAAGAAGTTATCGCTAAAGTAATCTCACAGCAGGGCACATGTTCTGCCGGACACAGAGTCGGGGAGGAGTTTATCATCGGTCAGGAGACCCCGCCGAAGATGTGCGCCTGGGCATATTACACCCTCTTCCCCTTTGCCACAACCTTGCAGTTCGGCGGGTCGTTTCCCTGGGAGAAGGATAAAGGTAGGGTCACTGTGGCTTGCCCGGATCCGGGGAACCCGGTGATTTTTGAGCTGAGAAGGATGGACTAGGGGACCTTTTGGATGTTTAGATAATGATATTGTCATTCCCGCGAAAGCGGGAATCCATATGACGAAGCCTGGATTCCCCCGTATCAAGTACGGGGCAGGCTTATCAAGTCCGGAATGACGGACGTTCTAAAGCCGTTACTGAAACGCTACACCAGAACATCGGATAAGCGGTTGCGAGATTACACTGACAATCACCCTTCTTTGCCGCTCTCTTCCCTGCTCGATGGGTCTTCGATATTCAACAGATTCTTGAGGTTAGCGAAAGGTTGGAAGGTGGCAGGCGGCTTCTGCTTGCCGGGCATGATATCGTTGGGATCGACCTTGGCCCGCTGCGCGTGCATCTGCTCGTGACAATAGATGCACAGAAGCTCCCAGTTGCTGCCATCCGGCGGATTGTTTTCGTGGTTGTGATCTTTGTGATGAACTGTGAGTTCGCGAAGTCTTACCCCGGAAAATTCACGTCCGCACCACGCACAGACCCAGGGGAACATCTTGAGCGCCCGCTCTCTGTAAGTCCTCTCTCGCTGATCCTGATACCTCAGCGAATCAGCAATGATCTGTTTCAGCCTCTCTTCATCCGATAATGGATTTTTCGATGACATGTCAGCACCCTAAATACGAATGGCCGTCGAATCTAAGGCGTAGTATATTCAACAGCCATGTCTATTGTCAATTGCTGCCGCTTTGTCACACTTCACCTTGGTGCCTACTCTCTTGTAAATCATGAACTCGTTAGCGATAATGGACTCATGGCAGTGGGATTCGGGCCCTTAAGAGAGGTTTAGATCGGAATATGGCGACAGGTCGATATCTGGCAACCGTTCTGGCAATAACAGTTCTTGCCGTTATTGCGGGCATCTTCCTCTGGAACAGCGAGACTTCCCAGGTTCTCTCAGACGATGGCAATACAATATGCGATGGATGGTGCCTTGGCCCCGAAGATGCCGCTCTAATTATTGAAACATTCCCGGACTTCACCTGACACATTTGTCGGGAAAAAGAGCAGTTTGCTCTGCAAGCCTTGGGAATGTACCCCGGACAGGTTCGGTTTGAATACCACCCCTATCCGTACTCCGATTTCGGACTCACGCTCGCCCAAGGACTTGAAGCAGCAGGTGAGCAAGGGAAGTTCTGGGAGATGCACAACCGGATGGTAGAGGATGCACCCGAGAACATGGCAGAGCTTGTGGCTGTAGCTGAAGCAGCAGGTTTGAATACGGAGACGTTCACCGCAGCAATTGACAGCAGGAAATTTGCCGAGAAAGTCCGTGCCGCTAAGGAGTCGGCGGCAGGCAGAGGGGTTGGAGAGGTGGCGTTGTTTATCAACGGCAAGGAATATCAGAAGTCCCCGGGCACATTGGATGATCTGATTGGGGCCATCGAAGATGAACTGACAAAGACCAAACAGACAGAGGAAGTTCATTGAGCCGCATTGCGCCCTTCCTCCAGAACCCCTATTTACACCTTTTCCTCCGTCTGTTCGTCGGCGGGACGTTCATGCTGTCGGCAATTTTCAAGTTTCCCCACCATACCGAGTTTGTGGATATTGTCAAAAGCTATGACCTTCTGCCCGATGCTCTGGCAGCAGCCTATGCCAATGCCCTCCCCTGGGTGGAGATTCTGGTGGGGTCATACCTGTTGCTGGGAGTACTGATCCGACCCGGCGCTGTGATTGCACTTCTGATGTGCGTCAGCTTCATGATCGCCAACATCACCTCTCTGGTGAGGGGAGATGAACAATGCGGCAGCTGTTTTGGAGACGTGATTACACTCCCGGTCTGGCAAGCCATCGCCATAGACATTTTCCTCCTTATTGCAGCCGTTGCGTTGCTGGCGGCCAGCGGCAGGTCATTACTTGCGCTGGATGACCTCCTCTTAAAAAGCGATAAACCCTCTTGATCCCAAACACCTCTCAATCACTTCCCCGATCTGCTGGAAGAAAACGACACCTGCCGTTGAACCGGTAGCATGTTGGGCAGTAGGTCATCCCCTGCGATTGCCCTTACGATCCGGGGGCAGACACTCACATTCGCAAAGCAGGCCAATTTGGTGTATAATACTTTTGTTAGTTTCAGTTTGGGCTGCTATTTACTGATCATCCCAATTCCCTCGCGTGTTGGATGACCGAACTCTAACTAGAATTCCCCAACAGAGGAGGTTATCCGGTGAGTTTTCAAGACAAGTCCCTCCAGTGTGCCGATTGTGGGGCCACGTTCACTTTCAGTGCAGAGGACCAAGATTTCTTCCAATCCAAAGGCTATGTCAATCAGCCCAAGCGTTGCCCTTCATGCCGTCAGGCTAAGAAGCAAGAGCGTAACCCAGGCAGCACCTATGGGGCCAATCGCCAGATGTTCCCCGCAACATGCGCCGAGTGTGGCAAGAAAACCGAAGTGCCGTTTGAACCACGTGGAGACAAACCCGTTTACTGCAGCGATTGCTATCGTAAAGCCAAACCGAACAGGTAGTGTTGCGAATAGTTGGCTCTGTGTGTGCCCCTGCCATCCGTTGCTGATCGGAGTCATTTCAAGCAGCTGGGGGCAAAGCGATCAGCGTGATATCACCAAAATCTAGCATAAAGGAGCAGAATATGAAAATCTATGTGGGCAATTTGTCCTATGACATGACACAGGAAGAACTACTGCAAGAGTTTAAGGCGTTCGGAGCAGTGACATCGGCCGATATCATCATGGATAAATTTAGCGGGCGATCCAGGGGATATGCCTTTGTTGAAATGCCCTCGATATCAGAGGGTCAGGCTGCAATTGCCGCTCTTAATGGAAAGATGCTGAAGGACCGGACTCTCAATGTGAACGCAGCTCGAGAGCGTACTGAGAACAGGGGCGGCCCTTCTCAGGGAGATCGGCGCGGTGGTGGTGGCGGTTTCAACAGAGGAGGAAGACCAGGGGGAAGATATTAGGGTGAGCCCTGAAGTTACCCGCCTCTCATCATGGTCAGGGCGCGATAAAACGAGCCCTGACAGAGGCACCCAACTCTCGGCAGAAAGTTTCCTGCACTAAGCAATCAGAGGTTCTTTAGAAACCTTTTTTCGTTTTTGATCAGACAAAGTATTCACTAACTCCGGAAGGCGATCAATCCGGGCCTTGGTGATTGGCAATGGGCCAAACATTATCCTGTTGACGCGGAAGGAGGCCGATATGAATATCTATGTGGGCAACTTATCTCTTGAAGTCACTGAGGAAGAGCTGCGCCAAGAGTTTGTGGCTTTCGGAGAAGTCCTGTTTGCGACTATCGTGGATGGTAAGTATGTCAGCGGCGGTCAATCCCGGGGGCACGGATTTGTGGAGATGACGTCGCTATCTGAGGGTCAAGCAGCGATTACTGCCCTCAATGGGAAAACCTGGAAGGATACGACAATCAACGTTGTTCAGGCCCTCCCTCTTTCCAGCAGGGGAATCGGCAATGGCTCTCGTGGTCCCAAGAGGGCGAAGTCCTTCAGCGGCAAATTCAGCCCTGGTAGATACTAGGCTGCTGAAATAGTCCAACTCAACCCCGGTGTAGGTTGAGGGCAGGCCATCTAACCCCCATTCGTGCGGCGATCAGGGTGAGATGGATCAAATTCCCTTCAGTCATACATCAGATTCATGACATCGGTCGAGGTAAGGGCTCGGAACCAAAAGACCGCATCACCTCTTTTCAACAGTCTCCTTTTCGTAAATATGGCGTCTTTTTTGTGCTATACTATTGGGCAGATTGAGATCACTCATCCACACAAAGCCTGTGGCTTGAGTTGTCGGCTCTCAACATCTCGAATTCGCAGGAACCATCGGCGTGAGAAGACTCTCCCTTCCTACCGAATCACTGGCGCGGAGTTGCGCAAACCACCCATGGCTCACAATTGGGATTTGGGTCGGCGTACTGCTCATCTCCCTCGGTCTCATAAGTGCTTTCCTCGGTGATGCCACCACCAGTGAAATCAGATTCACCGGAAACCCGGAATCCAAGCGCGCCAGTGAACTCCTCGAGCAGCGATTGACGGGGGAGAGAAAAGCCAATGAAGTGGTCATTATCACCTCGAAGACCCTCACCGTCGATGACGCTGCATTTCGTGAAGAGGTCCAACAGCTTTACGGCGAAATTATGGCCCTTGGCCCGGATGTCATCAGCCGAGGACTGAACTACTACCTGATTGGTTCCAATCAGATGGTTTCCTCGGATCGTCACACCACCCTTATCACTTTGGCCATGACTGGCAACCTGAATGACGCCCGGCAGAATATCGGCAAGGTGCACCGCATTCTTGAGCAGAACCACTCCGGAGATCAGTTTCAGGTTCTGATGACCGGCGATGCCAGCCTTAATCATAATATCAATGAGGCGGCTCGCAAGGATATGCAGACGGCTGAGATATTGGGCATACCGGTCGCTCTATTGATTCTATTACTGGTTTTCGGCGCTGTGGTGGCAGCACTCGTTCCGCTGCTGCTGGCAATGATAGCCATTGTCATTGCATTGGGCATTGTGGCCGTTTTGGGGCAGGCCTACGAGTTCTCCACTTTTGTCACCAACATGATTGTCGCCATGGGCTTTGCGTTGGGAATTGACTATTCGCTTTTCATCGTATCTCGATACCGAGAAGAACGCTCCCGCGGGCGGGAGAAGACGGATGCGATTGTCGCCTCAGCCGCCACAGCCACCCGAGCAGTGCTCTTCAGTGGAATAACAGTTGTGCTGGCGTTGCTTGGCATGATGATCGTCCCGATCACGGTTTTCACCAGCCTTGCGGCCGGCTCTATCTTTGTAGTGATCGTTTCTATTCTGACAACACTCACTCTGCTTCCGGCCGTGCTGAGTCTGGTGGGCGATCGCATCAACAGTCTGCACGTGCCGATACTGGGAAGGCGTCTGGATGCTCAAGCCGAAGCCAACAAGGATGGTTTGTGGAATGCAATTGCCCGGTCAGTAATGAAGCGCCCGTTACTCAACCTGATCCTAGCAGCTGGCATATTGATTGCCGCCATTGTGCCTCTATCTGGATTTCACCTCGGGGCAGCAGGAGTCAGCTCATTGCCGGATCGCATGGAGTCCAAACAGGCTTACCTGATTCTGGAAAAGGATTTTTCCTTTGGACTGGTCAGTCCGGCCCGGGTTGCCATCGATGGAGATATCGACTCGCCTTCGGTGCAAGGCGGAATTGAGCGTCTCAAGACAATGCTGGCCACAGACTCTTCCTTTTATGGGACGCCCACTCTGCAGGTCAATACTGGCAGAGATATGGCTGAACTCTCCTGTCCGGTGGTCGGCGACCCGACGAGCGAGCAAGCCATCGATGCTGTTAGGAAACTGCGCGCCGACTATATTCCAGAAGCGTTCAATGGAGTTGATGCAGAAGTGCTGGTAACCGGGAAGACCGCTGGAAATATCGACTATGTTGACATCACCGGCAACTATTTGCCCATCGTGCTGATCTTTGTCCTGATCCTGAGCTTCGTTTTCCTCACGGTGGTTTTTCACTCCATCGTGATTCCACTCACCTCCATCCTGATGAACCTTCTTGCCGTAGGTGCAACGTATGGGCTGGTGGTGCTTGTTTTCCAGAAGGGATTCGGGGCCGGTGTTCTGGGGTTGCAGTCAATCGACAAGTTCGAGGCGTGGGTTCCGATATTCCTCTTCTGCATTCTGTTCGGCCTTTCGATGGATTACAATGTCTTTCTGCTCAGCCGTATCCGGGAGCGCTATGAGCTCACCGGGGATAACGCGGAATCGGTGGCCTTTGGGCTGAGTTCAACCGGGAGCATTATTACCGGAGCGGCATTCATAATGGTGGCTATTCTCGCCGCCTTTGCTTCGGGAGACCTGGTCATGTTGCAACAGCTGGGGTTCGGCATGGCAGTGGCTGTGTTCCTGGATGCTACCATCGTTCGCTGCATCCTGGTGCCCTCCATCATGCAGCTTCTGGGAACGCGCAACTGGTATCTCCCCGGCGTGCTGAAATGGATACCTCAAGTCCGCCTCAGAGAATAACGAAAAAGGCCCCAGTCCTGTTCGACCTGGAGCCTTTGCTTTGTTTTTCCGTCTATCTGCTTTCGCCTAAAGCTCGATTTCCTTCAAATCCGGGCTGATGATCAGCTTAGGGCCAGTTACTGACTGGACATCCTCTGCGGTCAATCCGGCAACTACCTCTCTGAGGACAAGTCCTCGATGGGGAATGACCTCCATCACAGCGAGATCAGTAAATATCATGCTGACTCTGCCTACGGTGGTAGCAGGGTAGGTCAAATCATTGACAACTTTGAGCTGATTATCCGGAGTGGTGTGTTCCATAGCGATGTACAGTTTCCTTGCGCCGGCAGCCAAATCCATCGATCCGCCGATATTGCCTACGCCATCCAAACCTCTTGACGGGTTCAGCCATCCGGCATAGTCACCCTTGGCGTTAACCTGGAGAGCTCCCATGACCGCGATATCGATATGTCCGCCCCTGATCATACTGAATGACTGGACGATATCAAAGAAACCGCTCCCCGGCAACTCGGTCACCGGCTGACAGCTGGCATTGATTCGATCCTGGTCTACATCATTATCATAAGCGATGGGTCCGGTCTTCAGCATGCCGATCTCTGCCTGGAGACAGATGTCCTTTCCCTCTATCCAGTCGCTGACAAGCGTCGGTATACCGATTCCCAGGTTGACGTACATGCCGTCCTTGATCTCCCGGCTGACTCTCATGGCAATCATCTCACGAGGAAGCCCCTCGAGTTTTGGTTTGTTAATTTTGTTACTTGACACGCTTGCATTCCTCCTTGAATCTAGTTGATACCGATCTTGAACTTGGGACGCTCGACCTGGGCTACCTTCTGAACATATACCCCTGGAGTGTGTATGTCGTCAGACTTCAGCTCCCCGGGCTCAACCAGATTCTCAACTTCAGCGATGGTCACTTTGGCTGCCATAGCCATCACCGGATTAAAGTTCTGGGCTGTCTTGGCATATCTCAGATTGCCTTCCCGATCTCCGACTATGGCATGAATAAAGGCGAAATCGGGCCTCAGAGCAGTTTCCAGAATGTACTTTCTTCCGTCAAACACCCGGGTCTCTTTTTTCTTTCGGTTGACCACGATGTTGGTGAGGATGGTTTCCTCCACAACTGAGCCCACGCCCGTTGGCGTGTAAAAGGCAGCGATCCCTGCCCCACCGGCTCGATACTTTTCAGCCAGGGTTCCCATGGGGTAAACCTCGAACTCAATCTTCCCTGCTCTCACGGCCTGTTCGAAGGGATCTTGCAGACCCTTGCTGGCTGAGCGGGGAAGGCCATAGGAATCGACGACTTTCTTGACTTGTCCGTTCTGGATCAATTTGGCCGCTTCCTCAGTGCATCCCACCAGAGGGCCGCACCCGCAAGTCAGGGTCAGATTCTTTACCTTTTTCTCGATCAGCGCATTCAGTAACGCCCGGGGGACTCCGCACGTAAAGAAGCCGGGTATGGCTATCACAGCGCCATCTTTCACATCAGCGATCGCTTCTTCCAGACTGTTGACGACTTTGTCCATTAACGACTGCCTCCTAGCAAAATATGATCCGTTTGATGGATAGGCCCAGCTACACGATAAAGATATTGCACGTCACTTCAGGTGCATCCCATGTTCGTGGAAGACTATCCTCGTAAGACTATATTATATTATGCCGATGAGTGTCAAGGTGTAGTCTCTTCCAATACAATCTGCTCCTTCTCACCGGTGACATAGAAACTGCTTGCCTTTGCCGTGCTCTCGATCGTCCCACCACCGACCACAATATCCCCATCGTAAAAGACTACTGCCTGCCCCGGGGTAATGGACATCTGCGGCTCCTTGAATTTCACCCGCACCTGGCCGTTCTCCAATGGAGCAATGACGGCCTCCGCCTCCGGATGGCGATATCTAATTTTCGCCTTTACCTTCATTTTCGTCTGGAGCCTTTCCAATGCGATCCAGTTCACCCCTGAGGCCACCAGTTCATCGTTGTACAGGTCTTCCTCTTCACCTACAATAATGGTATTCCTCTGCGGGTCAATTCCGATAACGTAAAGCGGATGCCCGGCAGCAATCCCCAGCCCCTTGCGCTGCCCGATGGTGTAAAAGGGAATCCCTCGATGTTCACCCAGCACTTTCCCCCCTCTATCGATAATAGACCCGCGAGGAGTTGAATCCAGAAGAGAGGAATAGCCTCCGATCACGAAATCCTGGCTCTCAGGTTTCTCATGGACGGTCAAATGACGATCCGCCGCCATCTTTCGAACCTCTCTCTTGGTGTAACCGCCGAGAGGAAAAAGGGATCGGGCAAGCTGTTGCTGGGTCAGGGAGAAGAGAAAATACGATTGATCTTTGGTCAAATCCCTGGCCCTCTTGAGCAAGTAGCGCTTCCTGATCTGATCATATTCGGAGCGAAGGTAGTGGCCGGTGGCAAAATAATCGAACTCGATTCCACTGGCCCGGGTCTTTTCAAGGAGGGCATCGAACTTGATGCGGTGGTTACAGCGAACGCAAGGATTGGGAGTCTTGCCCGAGAGATATTCCTGGCAGAAGTAATCCAGAACTTCTGTTTTATATTCCCGACTGAGGTCGAAAACGTGGAAGGGGATATCCAGGCTCTGCGCCACCCTTCGGGCATCTTCGATATCCCTTTCCTTACCCGGTCCGTAGCAGCCGTGACCCCTTTCTTCACCACAGGAAGCCTCTCCCGCCCATATCTTCATGGTCACGCCAATGACGGCATAACCCTGCTCCTTAAGGAGAGCGGCGGCAACAGAGGAATCTACCCCACCACTCATCCCAACCACAACTCTGGACATCATTTCCCTTGCAGGGCGCCGTACTTGGCCAAGGCATCATAGAACGCCTTCCAGAAGGGATCGACAATCGGGTGCTCCAGCTTGCGCTCTTTGCCCTTTTCAATCAACACCATGCCTTCCTTGGGATCGGTCAGTTCCCCTACGATGGAGGAGCGAATGCCTTTTTTCGCCAGCGCATCCACGACTGCCTGCGCTTTGTGCGCCCTGCAGGAAGCGATCAGAGTGCCTTCGCTGATAGCCGCATAGGGATCCATACCGAAGTATCGGCAAATTTCAGGCACGCACTCTTCTATCAGGATGTCTTCCTTCTGAACCCTCGCACCCAAACCGGATGCCTGGGCCAGTTCGTAGAGCCCCCCCCAAATTCCGCATTCGGTGGCATCGTGCATGGAGCTGATCCCATTATCGCGCACCCCAACGCTTACGGCAGTGAGCGCATCCTCCACGGCGGACATCTGGTAGAAAATCCCCTGCGCCTTGTTGGCAAAATCCGCCCCGAACTCCTTCTCCAGCAGACTGGGGAACATGGTGGCGAAGATGCCGGAGGCTTCGATGGCCGGCCCTTTGGTGATAATGATCTTATCTCCGGCGCGGGCAAACCGGGGAGTCACGTACTCATCCTTTCCTCCGATAGCCAGCACCGTTGCTCCGCCAACCATCGGGTAGTGACAGTTCTCATACCGGGCAGTGTGCCCGCAAATGACGGCGATTCCCAATCGCTCACACTCGCGATGAATGACACCCCAGACAATATCCAGTTGTTCCTTGGTCATCTCCATCGGCAGGTTGAGATCGATGGAAAGGAATTTGGGCGTGAGTCCGCTGGTCACCGCGTCCGAGACCAGGATATGCAGGGCAAACCATGCAGCCCGCTCCCAACCATATTCCGGGACAATGAAGACCGGATCGGTGGTCAGAGCTACTGCTTTATCGCCGATTTCAACGATCCCCACATCCACACCATGCTGGGGTCCCACCAGGATATCTTTGCTCTGCGCACCCAGCCGGGGGAAGATCAACTCAGTGAAAATCTCCGGGGATATCTTACCGATTTCGGGCATTTCGCTCATCTGGTTTGTGACGCTCCTTTTGTTTCGTTGAAAAACCCCCTTCCTCATCAAGAGGACTGAGAGGGATTGTTTACCGTATCAGCGGCGATATGGCTCTCAGCTTGCTCACAATTGGAGGCAGAACCTCCAGCACCCGATCGATATCATCATCGGTAGTCCATTTCCCCAGGCTGAATCGCAGGGAACCATGTGCCTGCGCATGAGAGCAGCCGATAGCCGCCAGAACATGGGATGGCTCGGTGTCGCCGGAGCTGCAGGCAGAGCCGGTGGAAACACAAATGCCCGCCAGATCAAGATTCAAAAGCATCGATTCGCCCTCAACGAAATCGAAGGCAATGCTGACGTTGTTCGGCAGTCTCTTCTGGGGATGGCCGTTCAGACGGGTATGATCAATGCGGGCGACGATACCGCTGATCAGCTTCTGGCGCAGGCGGGTCAACCGCTCCATCTCTTCGGCCATTTCGTTTTGAGCCAGTTCAGCTGCCTTGCCGAATCCGACAATTCCCGGTATATTCTCCGTCCCGGCCCGACGCCTCGTCTCCTGTTCGCCACCGTGCAGCAGGGGAATCACCATTGTTCCTTTGCGAATATAAAGGGCTCCCATCCCTTTCGGTCCATATAGTTTGTGCGCCGACATCGAGAGCAAGTCCACCCCTAAATTATCCACATCCACAGGAACGTGTCCCACCGTCTGCACCGCATCGGTATGAAAATAAACTTCGGCCTCTCTGGCGATCTTTCCGATCTCGGCAATCGGCTCAACAGTGCCGATTTCGTTATTGGCATGCATGACTGAAACCAGAACTGTCTCTTTCTTGATGGCCCGGCGCACATCTTCGGGATCGACCAGACCATCTTTATCCACTGGCACTATAGTTACTTCAATCCCACGCTTCCCCAGAAACTTGCAGGTTTCCAGGACGGCATGGTGTTCCACAGAAGTGGTGATGATATGATTCCCTTTGGATTGGTTAGGCTGAGCTGTTCCGATGATGGCCATGTTATCCGCTTCAGTCCCGCCACTGGTGAAGACGATCTCTTCCTCCTGCGCCCCGATCAGACGGGCAACTTTCCTCCGGGCTTCATCGATGGCCTCTTTGGACTCTTGGCCGCACGAATGGATGCTGGAGGGATTTCCGAAGGTTTCATTAAAATAGGGCAGCATTGCCTTCACCACATCGGGATGAGTGGGTGTGGTCGCCGCATAATCAAGGTAAACTCGCTTCATCTTTCGTTCCGATGCCTTAAACCGGGGACACAGCCGCCGTCCAAGCACGTCTTTTTTCAATCCTGACAGTACTCGATAAAAGCAGAAATGAGCGGAAAATGCAAGTTTGGCGTATCGCCCTATACATGATTCCCCGACGCCGTGACAAGAGGGATTTGAGGGATCAACACGAGGATGCGGTAACGGACTCCTCGGGCGATAGTGCGGTTCGCGCCTGATCCCGAACGTCATTGATGGCGGAGAAAAACTCCCGCATCATGGCTACCAGCAGGTAGCGTCCTTTCGGCGTTAGAGTGACCACGCTGTCATTCCTGTCAAAGGCCCCAGCCAGTTTCATGAAGGCCATCTCAGCCCAAAGTCCTCGCCCCACAGAAACACCAGAACTCTCCTTGAAGCGCTCTTTGTCCAGGATGAGCCCAAAGAGGTTCATCATGAATCGATACCTCATCTGATCGGACTGCGCGAATGGCCTTACCTGCGAGACAGACATCGCCCCCGATGAAATACGCTCTCCGTATTCTCGGAGAGAAAAAGTGTTGACATAAAGCGAGCCATCCAGATAACTGAAGGCCCCGGAACCGATACCGAGATACTCCTCATAGTCGATGATGTACTCGTCGATCATATCTCCGCCCTGGCGCGAGAAACACCATGCCGATACAGGTTTGAAGGCATGGGCCAGCTCCTCGGAGAGAGTTTGATAGTAACTTGCCTCGCGGGAGTAATCGACTTTGCCGACGCTCTGGCGAATGGAACGGCCCACCGAAGGGGAAACCATCAGGGCATAGTAAGTGGTCTGGTTCACGCCGGACTGGATGACCTTGCGAACATCCTCCTTGAGGATTTGTTGAGTTTGGCTGGGAAAGTTGAAGATCATGTCGGCGTTCAGGGTAGGGAAATGCCCTGCCGCCACCTCGATGCGCTTCAGAATCTCCTCTCCGGAACCATACTTGTGGTAACGCTGCATTTGTTGGAGCAAGCCGGTGTCAAAGCTTTGAATCCCAACTGACAAGCGCTGTACGCGTCCCTCCAGCTCTCCCACAATTTCCGGCGTGAGGTGATTGGGATTGGTCTCGCAGGAGACCTCTTTGACGCCGAAAAGCCGACGCGCCAGATCAATGGTGAGGGTGAGTTCATCGACCAGCACAGTGGGCGTACCGCCGCCGATGTACATCGAGGGAAAAGTATATCCCAGATCAGCCACCATTTGCATCTCCAAGCGAAGGTGTTTGAAATAGGTTCTGGCGGCTGGTTCGTTGAAAGGAAATCGATTGAAGGAGCAATAGGGACAGAGCTGCTCGCAGAACGGCACGTGAACATAGAGCAAATACGGATGGTCTGCCTTCGGGCCGGGGAGGATTTTCCGGTTGGCAGGCACAAGCTGAAGGTGACGGCCGATTTCAAACCGGAGGATGGAGGTCAAAATCCGTTCCGAGATCATATCATACATCAGTATGGAGAATTGTGTCATCTCCGTCAAGGAAATGCAATCACACTTGATCCTCGGATTTAGCAGTGTGTTGAAGAAATCACAGCGCTCTCCATCACAATCCCGCTTGCCTCCGGATCAATGGATGAAAATGGAGAAGGGATGCCTTTAAACGGCATCCCTTCTCCACTGCACCAAGGAGGAACACGATGATGGTCAACGAACGGGTCTAGTGATTCTTGCCGCCGCCGGAATTTTGATTGGACGTAGGCTGACCGCCTGCTGAATTCTGATTCATGTTTTGATTGGCGTTTTGAATTGCGTTCTGGATAACTGCTCTGACTTGCTCATTGTTGGTGTTCTCGAGAGCGGTGTTCAGCATTTCCTGATTCCGTTCTTGCAGCCGCTCCAGCCATCGATTGAGGTTCTCTATGTTTTTATTCTTCTCGATCTTATTCTCTACCCTGTTGGATACGACATCTGCCAGATGAGTTTGAAGCCTTTCCCTCACTTGGTCCATGGTCTGGATTCCCGTGCATATCTTCTCCTTCTCACACTGGCGAACAGCCGCGCAGATCATATTACCGACCACAGCCCCTTTCAGTCCATTAGGCATATCAATCGTTATAGTTTCGCCATCGTCTGTAGTGATGGTCATGACTCCATTCTCAACCGACATCACCACGCCATTAATGTGTTGGACCTGACATCGATTTGCCTTCTCAGAAATTAACATCACCCGGGTGGCAGTATAGATTCCCTCTTCTTCAGTTGCCAGGATGGCCACACGCTTCCCCTCAGTGATGACTTCTGCCTGAGTGGCTTCTGTCTGGCCAGGGATCTTGTAGATTGTATCGCTATTTACCGCCACTTCTAATTCCCCGCGGGCGGTAGTGTCCAATGTTATCGCCGCTATGACGGGCGGAGTATCGCTATTCCACGAGATAGACTCAATCGTGCCCACCAACCCCTGATATTTTACCCCTGCCGCCGCAGGTGTCGCCACAGTTGTCGCGCTTGGTGTTACTTCAGGGTCATCGGCCAAAGCAGCACCGATACTCGTTGCCAAAAGTGCTATGCTGATGATGATCACCGGGATGATTCTCGAAATTTTCATTTTTCCCTCCTGCTCTGTTTTTGATATAACGCGGTTAACATCTGCCAAATTATCAGCCTGGTTAGTGTTAACCATGATGATCTCTCATTTAATTTTCACCTCCTCGCAGTTTTCCCTGAAGTGTTCTCTGCAGCCTTTCGAACGTCTCACACCCTTAATAACGCAAAAACCGCAGAACTGTCAGGTTTGACTACGGGATACGTATGATAGTAGTCATCACCGTGGAAGAGTTGCCTTCGAAATCACTGGCAACCACTTCAATCAGATTGGGGCCATCCTCCAGGTTTACCGATACACTGAAACTGCCGGAGGCATCTATATCGACGATTTCACCATTGACGGTGACCACTGCATTAGCGTTTGTCACTCCTTTTACTACCACTGAAGATGATGTGACCACTGCTTCATCCAGGGGTTCGGTGACGGTGAGTGGCAATGCGGCAGCATATATGACAGTCAGATTAACCGACTTCTCATCGCCGTCAAAATCGCTGGCGACGACCTCTATGGAATTTGGCCCGGCATCCAGATTCACGATGCTGCTGAATCTGCCCTGAGAATCGACTTCGATGATTGCTCCATTGATACTCACCACCGCATCGGATCGCGTGGTCCCGGATACAGTGATTCGGGAAGTATCAACCACTGCCTCATCCTGAGGTGTACTGACAACCAGGGTTAGTTCATCGGCCGGTTCTGCTGATGGAGTGGAGATCGTCGCAGTAGGGCTCGTCGCGGTGGGACTCGTTGGCGTTGTTGCATCCGAATCGTCATCGCCGCAGGCCATCACTAACAGCAATAACAACACCCCGATCAGCGCCAAGATCGGTATTCGATATGTCTTCATCTTCACTCCTTTTGAATTACTGGCATTCTATATTCTATAGGGTCTGCGTAACTAACCGCAATAGTACTATCGTCGTGATCTCGAATTTGCACAGATGACAGACCCGAAACATCAGCCGCCGGAAGCCTGACCTGACAAATCGTGCTGCAGTACGTTTTAGTGGTTAGAAAGAAACATTCTTCACCCAAGGACCTGATTCCTATGTGCGGATGGTATACTATTAACAAAAGGGAAACGGACTTAAATCGCTTATTCGGTAAGGAGTGTTTTGTCGGGAAAGGAAACCGCCCGGAAAAAGAGAGAAGAGGCCTTAACCGGTCTTTACGAAGGCAGTTACGAAAGGCTCGCCCGATATATCTTCGTGCGCATCGGCAATCAGACCGAGGCAGAGGACTTGGCGTCTGAGGTCTTTTTGAAGGCATTCAGGTCGCTGGATTCCTACGAGGAGCGCGGGCTGCCGATGGAAGCCTGGCTGTTCAAAATCGCGCACAATCTGGTTATCGACTATGTGCGCAAGGCGGGCAAAAGGCAGACGGTTTGCATTGATGATGTAGTGATTGCAGGCTCAGCCAATCCGGAAGAGGCCGCCGAGTCGAGTATCCAGGTAGAGAAACTGACCCAGGCCTTGAAGCAGCTTCCGGAAAGCCAGCGCGAGGTGATCGGCTTGCGTTTCTTTTCCGATCTCAGCTCTGAAGAGGCCGGAGAGGTTTTGGGAAAGAAAGCCGGAGCCGTAAGAGAGATGCAGAGGGTTGCGCTGCAATCCCTTCGCAAGGCAATGAACAAGGAAACGCAGATATGAAAAGGGCATTTGATCAAATACTGGATGAGTGCATCGACCGCTTGAATGGCGGAGAGAGCGTCGAGGAATGCCTCAAGCTCTATCCTGAATTCGCGGCGGAACTGGAGCCACTCCTTATCGCGGCCCTTGAGTTTCGGAGTGGACTTGCCTTCATGCCCAGTGCAGCGGCAAAGACAAAAGGAAAGGAAAGTCTCCTCCGGGAGATGGCTCAATCACATCAGAAACTCAACAGTCCGGATCCTTCAATTCTCCAACGATTGTTTGGAAGGCCAAAGATATGGGCTCCTGTCACTGCCGCCCTCATGATCGCGGTCCTGATGTTTGCCCTCTGGCCTTCTTCATCAAACCCTCCCGGGATCGGCCCCAGCCCGGCCTACGCCGGCACGATTGAAATCCGGATTACCGATGCTCCCAACCATGACGTGTCATCGGTTTATATGACAATTGGCAACATCGAAGTTCAAAAGAGCGGAGGGAGCGGAGGCACGGGCATTGCGGCAGGTAATGATGGAGACCGGGGATGGACTACCGTGATCGGGGAGGAGAGAAGTTTTGAGTTGCTCGAACTCCTGGGCGTGGAAGAGATTCTGGGCAGCAAGGAGCTTGAAGTGGGGCACTACACCCAAATACGTCTGGATGTAGCGGCTGTGAGAGTCACCGTTGATGGCATAACCCAGAGTGCTGCCTTGCCCAGCGGTAAGCTCAAACTTGTCGGTTCATTCGATATCGAGGCAGGCAAGACAACCGCGCTAACCCTGGACTTTGATGCTCAGAAATCGGTGGTGGTCGCCGGCAATGGGAAGGTTCAGTTCAAGCCGGTGGTCAAGATATCGGTTACCGAAGCTCATTAGATTCTCGCCTCTGCTTAGCTTCATAAAGTTGCATGTTTTCTCTAAAATGGTATACTCTGGAAATGGCGGCTTTGAAATATCGGGAAGGGTTGGGCTCTGCGGTTGAATTTGTGCACCTCTTTCCCCACAATCATCGCCCTGATCGAAAAAACATGACACGCGGAGGAAAGATGCAGATCACTAAAGACAAATTCGCCACTTTTGACTTCACCATCACCGATGAGAACGGAGACCTTCTGGACGATTCATCAAAAAGCGGCCCGGTTTCCTACGTTCATGGAGTGGGCTTTTTGATCCCGGGATTGGAATTCGCTCTGGAGGGCAAATCTTCCGGCGATAGCTTCAAAGTCACCGTTTCTCCTTCGGAAGGCTATGGAGAGAGAGACGAAGCACTGTTTATGGATGTGCCCAAAGAAAGGCTTGCAGGGCTCGATGGTCTGGAAGAGGGCATACTTGTTCAAGTGGGAACCCCTGACGGAATGCAAATCATGAGAGTGGCTGAAATGACTGATGAAGTTGTCACGCTGGACGGCAATCATCCGCTGGCTGGAACCGCCCTCAATTTTACAGTTTCTGTCATCGACGTCCGGGATGCAACCGAAGAAGAGCTGGGACAGTTCCAGTCAATGATCAACTGTTGCTCCGCCGGGTGCGATTGCGAGGAGGAATCCCACCACCACGGAGGCTGCGACTGCGGCTGCGACTGCTGAGAAACCTCTGATCAAGTGCTTATCAACCCCCTAACCCCCAATCTTGGGGGAAGAGGGGGAATTTAGGGCACCCCCCTAAAACCCAGGCAGAAGGTATCCTGCACTATCTAACCAGAGGCCCATCGCCGAATTATCCCTTGAGGCCGCATATCTGATAAATGCGCTCGATGTCCAAGCTCTGCCGCACCAGGTCGGCGAGCTTGTTGTATTGCTCGTCTCCGGATGGCAGGTCAGGCGGCGCTCCCGATATCTCATAGCTCGGCTTGATATTTCGGAGCAGCGCCCTTCGGAACCGTTCATTATCGAAAAGCCCGTGCAGGTAGGTGCCGAAAATCATGCCCTCGTTTCCCACCGCGCCATCCGGGTGGCTTTTTTCTGAATCCGATCTTTGGATAATCTCAAAAGCCGGAGCGGTGCTTCCGCGGCGAGACTGCCCCATGTGAATCTCATAACCCGTCAGTGTTTCGCCTTCCAGTCCCCGGAACAGACCCTTTCCGGCTACGATTTTGGCTTTGATCTGATGAGTGGTTTTCGCGCTCTCGAAATCCGTAACGATATCGAGCAACCCCAATCCTTCCACCTGTGAGTGCTCCGATTCGATTCGCTCAGGGTCGTCGATCCGCCAGCCCAGCATCTGAAAGCCGCCGCAAATGCCGATAACCGGCGTTCCCGACCTGGCCTTTTCCACGATCGCACTAGCCAGACCCGTTCCCTTGATGTGGGAGAGATCGGAGATGGTGCTCTTGCTGCCGGGTATGATGATAAGATCAGGGTTATCCATCTGCCAGGGCATGGTGATATAACGAACTCTTACCCCAGCCTCTTGCTGCAAGGGTTCGAAGTCGGTGGAATTGGAAATCCGCGGTAGATGCACCACTGCAATGTCAATCCCGGTTTTTCGGTCCCATTCCGAAATGGGCTCCCGATAAATGGAGTCTTCTTCGTTGATCATGATGTCGTGATAGTAGGGAACAACGCCGAGGACAGGTATGCTGGTGCGCTCTTCCAGATAGTCAAGCCCCGGTTTGAGAATGGAGACATCGCCGCGGAATTTGTTGATGATGAAACCTTTCAGGAGGCTTGCTTCCTCTTCTTCCAGGAGCACAACGGTACCCATCAGCTGGGCAAAGACACCGCCCTTATCGATATCCCCAACCAGCAGAACCGGCGCCTGGGCCAGTTTAGCAATGGACATGTTCACGATCTCGAATCGCCGGAGGTTGATCTCGGCCGGACTGCCCGCCCCTTCGATGATGACAATATCGTATTCGTCTCGCAGGCGGTTGAGGGACTTTTCCACAATGGGGAAGAGTTCGGGAGTGAGTTTGTAGTAATCGTAGGCGCTGGTAGTTGTAAAGGGTTTCCCCATCACTACCACCTGTGCTCTGGCATCCGCCTCCGGCTTAAGCAGCACCGGGTTCATATCCACCGTCGGCTCGATGCCGGCTGCCTCGGCCTGAACCACCTGGGCTCTCCCCATCTCGCCGCCGTCTCTGGTCACGAATGAATTCAGCGCCATGTTTTGCGACTTGTAAGGCGCTACCCGAAAGCCGTCCTGGTGCATGATCCGACACAAAGCAGCCACCATGATGCTCTTGCCCACCGAAGAGCCGGTTCCCTGAATCATCAATGTTCTGCCTCGCATTCTCACCCCTTTATTTTCAAAGGAATACCGGCGACCATGAAATAGACCTCATCGACATGCATGGCCATGATCTGATTGGCCCGCCCCAGGAGGTCCCGATAGAGTCTTCCCAGCCGGTTTTCCGGCACCAGTCCCAGGCCAACCTCGTTAGAAACGATGATGAAGACGGCATCGTGCTTTTGTGTGAGTTCGATCAAGGATTCCACCTCGGCTGTGATCCGTTTCTCGGCCTCCTGCATATCGATCTCCGGGGAATCGGAAAACCCTCGATCATCTCCCAGGAACAGATTAGTGACGAGCAGCGTCAGGCAGTCAATCAACACCACCTCTGAATCCGCTATGTGCTTCTCGATCCCGGCGGCGATATTCGTGGGAACCTCCAGGGTTTTCCAGGATCGAGGCCGTTCGCTCTTGTGTTTAGCGATTCGGACGCTCATATCCTTATCGAGCGGTTCGGCTGTTGCCACAAAGAGAATCTTCTTGCTGATAGTGCCGGCCATCTCCTGGGCCAATCGGCTTTTTCCGCTGCGGGCCCCGCCGAGAATCAGGATGCTTCTCTTATCCACGCCAATACCTCATGCCTTTCACTGAATCGCTGAGCAAAGGGCCATCTGATCAAGTGGTGCAGGATTTCTCCTGCCGGGGGCTCGGGGGTGTCCCCCGAAATCCTCATCCTTCCCCCATGATTGGGGATCAGGGGATTGACTATGATTTGATCAGAGCTTCCTTGGATTTCTTTACATTCGTACGCTACACTACGGACAATCCGATGTCAACGCCATTCCAGGGCAAGATGGGGGACAGCCTGCACAGAGGATACGGGATGCCCCCGTTCTTTTCTAAAACAGTTTTCTGCTAGGATGAGCTACCTGAGTTAAACACCATGCAATACACACATTACCACTGGCCAGGGAACGAGCCGATGAACCAAGTGAGGAACTCCGCGCTGGCAGATGCAGCACCTGTTAGTTGGCGTCACTCGCCGTGGCTACAGAGGTATGTCCCGATTGCTCTGCTGACGACAACCGGCCTGATGGTGACTGCGGTTATTTTTCGAATGGTGGAGGAATCGGAATGGGAAGTGGCAGCGGCAGGTGTGGCCTTTACTGCCCTATTTGCCGCTTACCTGGTGATACTGACAGGCCGTACCGCCGAAGTCGAAGGAATGGTAGCCAGGCGCACCATAGAGCTGGAAATGGAAATCGGCGAGCGTAAGCAAGCCGAGGCAAAGATTCAAGAACAGTATGTTGATATCCAGATTCACACACTAGAACTGGAGGCAGCAAACGATGATCTGCGCCAGACGCAGCAGAAACTCCTTGAAGCCAATCTGAACCTCGAGAAAAAGGTCAAGGATCGAACAGCCGAATTGGAGGCCGCCAACGACGAGCTGAAAGCATTCACCTATTCCGTCTCTCATGACCTCCGCGCGCCTCTTCGCCATATCAATGGATTCTCCCGGATTCTGCTGAACGAATGCCAGGACCAATTACCTGAATATGCCAAATCCTACCTTCTCAAGATTGGCGACAGCGCATCCAGTCTAGGCGCTCTGGTGGATGGGCTATTGAATTTGTCAAGAATCAATCGTGAGAACATCATCATTAAAAGGGTAGATTTGAACGGGATTCTCGATGAGGTAATAGCCGATCTTCGCTCTGAAACGGCAAGTAGAGACATCAATCTCAAAATTCAGCAGCTTCCGCAGGTTGAGTGTGACCCGGTGCTGATCAAGCAAGTGCTGGTGAATCTCCTTTCAAACGCGATCAAGTTTACTCGGAATACTAAACGCACGGTTATTGAGGTGAAGCCTTTGCCGGATGCCAAACCCGGGTTTATGGTCCGAGACAATGGTGCCGGGTTCGACATGGAATATGCCGATAAGCTGTTTGGAGTGTTCGAGCGCATGCATAAGAAAAGCGATTTCGAAGGGAATGGCATCGGCCTGGCGACAGTCAAGCGGATTGTAGTCCATCATAACGGCCGGGTTTGGGCCGAAAGCACAGTCAACAGAGGTTCCACATTCTATGTGGAGTTGCCCGCACCGCCCGCGAAAGAACTCAAGGAGGAATAGGAAAATGGAAGATGCTCGTGTATTGCTAGTGGAAGATGACCCCAACGATGCGGAACTGGTTATTCACGTACTCAAAAAGAACAACATCGCCAAAGATATTCATGTGGTTGGGGACGGAAAGGAGGCTTTGGACTTCCTGTTCTGCCGGGGAGCCTATTCGGGAAGGAATTTCGCCAGCCGCCCGGATCTGGTCATCCTCGATCTCAAACTCCCCCATGTATTCGGACTCAAGGTGCTCCAGGAGGTCAAAGAAAACGTCTTCACCAAGCCGATTCCCATAGTTGTGCTGACATCCTCTGATATCGATTATGACATAACGAGTGCATATGAGCTGGGGGTGAACAGCTATATCCAAAAGCCGCTGGAATTTGAGAAGTTCCAGGAAGCAGTGAAGATGATCGGGCGATACTGGTTGGACTTCAACAAGCGGCCGATCTACAAGCGACCGGTTTCAAGCGAAGACAGCCGAATGATACTGACTGGCGTCAAATGATGAGCTGATCCATTTGACCTTTTATGAAAAGGCTCGTTTGCTGTGCATGACATCAGAAATCGATCGTCATACCCAATATGGCGATCAATTTCTGATGGGTGCGGACGACGGTATTTGACTCACTTCGATTTTTCGCCTCGCTCGACGAAGCCTCCTTTCGATGATCTGATCGAATCACCTCCCCTCCACGTTTTGGGAGAACCCTCATTGTTGATGTTCCGCTACACCATCGTGGTATAATGATGCAAATAATACTGTCTTCAGCCCATGAGTAGCATATGTCGGTGAGCGTTTTTGAACCCAGGGTAGTCGCCTTTTGCTGTCACTTCTGCGCCTATTCGGCTGCCGATCTGGCAGGCTCGATGCGCCTGGAATATGCCCCGAATGTTCGCATCGTGAAATTGATGTGCACCGGGAAAGTCGACGCCCTGCTGCTGCTTAAGGCCTTCGAGGATGGCGCAGACGCCGTGTATGTGGCTGGTTGCGAAGAAGGGGATTGTCACTTTCTGGAAGGGAATCTGCGGGCGACCAAACAGGTCGACCGCGCCCGGAAGATGCTGGAAGAAGTGGGAATCGAAGGGGATCGATTGAGAATGTATCCCATCGGCGCATCGGATGCGCCGTCATTCGCCGCTGCTGCTAACGAGATGACCGAGAAAGCGCGGCAGCTTGGCCCGAGTCCGTTAAAGAAGGAAGGCTAAGATGATCGTAGGGGAAAGAAAGCCGTTTAACGAAATCAGGGCGATGCTAGAAGGCTACAAGAAAGTGCTGATCCTCGGATGCGGCACTTGCGTCAGCGTGTGCATGGCAGGCGGCCAGAAGGAAGTTTCACTTCTGGCTTCTCAACTGAGGATGGATGCTAGGCTCCGCAAAACAGAGATGGTGCTGGGCGAGAACACCATCCAGCGCCAGTGCGACCGGGAGTATATTGAACCGATTGTAGAACAAGCCGGAAACTACGATGTTGTTCTCTCAATGGCATGCGGTGCCGGAGTGCAACTGCTGGCAGAGATGTTGACACCGCTGCCTGTGGTTCCCGCTCTGAACACCACCTTTCTTGCCGTGGCCGATAGGGAAGGCACATGGCTGGAGCGTTGCCGGGGGTGTGGGAACTGCATTCTGGCCGATACCGGAGGCATCTGCCCCGTAGCTCGATGCGCCAAGAGCCTGTTCAACGGACCCTGCGGCGGATCGAAAGAGGGCAAATGCGAAGTCTCTCTGGACATCCCTTGCGCATGGCAATTGATCTACGATCGGCTCTCGGATTTGGGGCAACTCTCCCAAATGGAGATTATCCAACCCATCAGGGATTGGAGGCCAAGCGACTCCGGGGCTCCCAGAAGCATCGTTCGAGAGGATGCCATTGGGGTTTCGGGCGAAAAAGCGTAATGTCGACTCTTTAGTCTCTCATCAAGGGAGAGCAAGATTTTTGTTTGAAGCATCATGAAAGCAGGAACTAACCTGGAGAAAGTGCTGGAGAGTGGAACTTTCGCGGTCACTGCTGAAGTCGGCCCTCCTAAAAGCGCCACAGCTCGCGTTGTGGAAAAGAAAGGAGAAACGATCAAGCAGTACGTTGATGCCGTCAACGTCACGGATAACCAGACTGCCATTGTCAGAATGTCCAGTATGGCCGGATGTGTGATCCTCAAACAGATGGGATTGGATACGGTATTGCAGATCACTTGCCGCGACCGCAATCGGATTGCTATTCAGAGCGATGTTCTGGGGGCAGTGGCGCTGGGGATTGGCAATATTTTGTGCCTCTCTGGCGATCATCAGGCGCTGGGAAATCACCCTAGCGCCAAAGGCGTTTTTGATATCGATTCGATCCAGTTGATCCAAGCGTTAAAGGCAATGCGGGATGAGAGGAAGTTCATCTGCGGCGATGACATTACAGGAGAGGTCCCCATCCACATCGGGGCCGTTGAAAATCCCTTCGCCGACCCGCAAGCGTTCAGGATTCAGCGGCTGGCCAAGAAGGTAAGAGCAGGGGCCGATTTCATTCAAACACAGGTGATCTTCGATATCGACCGGTTTGCCAAATGGATGAGGGAAGTGACGGCTCGCGAACTGGACAAGCAAATACATATTCTGGCCGGAATCATACCGCTCAAATCGGCGGCTATGGCCCGCCATATGCGTGATCATGTCCCTGGTATAGAAGTGCCGGACCAGTTGATCCGACGGATGGAGAATGCCAGCGATCCCCAAGCAGAAGGCGTGACGATATCTCTGGAAATCATTGAGGATGTCAGAAGGATTTCCGGGATACATGGCATTCATCTTTTCGCTGTTGGGTGGGAAGACAGCATCCCTGTTATCGTCCAGAGAGCGGCGCTCTGGCCCAGGCCGCTTTGATCATCGGTTTTCAAGATACACTTTATTGAGGTCGTACTGAAAAGAAAATGCGAGGATTTCCCCTCGCATTTTCTTTTCACAGACTCCATTTCGAATGGGTATTTAACCATACATAACCGATAATTTCCCGCGCTGCCGCAACCCGTAATCGAGCCTATTCTGATAACTTTCGGCGTTTCTGAAGAAAAGGCCTTGCCTTGAGGAAAGGGCCTGTCTCTCCGTTGGAGTCATCGAAGGCTTTAAACCGGCAGATGAAGATCGAACCTCAGTGTTATTGAAATGATTCCTTCTCAGGGGAAGAGCCTCTCTTTCTCCCCGGGTCATCACAGGTTTGTGAACAGTGGAGCTACCCGTATATTTCGACCAGTCCATAGGTCTAAAGAAAAGGCCTTGCTTTGAAGAGAGCGCTTCGATCTCTCTGGGAGTCTCTACGATAGCCTTCAAATTGGAAGCCACACTGCGAGACTGCGGCCAATCCATAGGCCTAAAGAAAAGGCCCTCCCTCAACGAAAGAGCTTCGGCCTCCCTCGGAGTCATCGCATCAACCTTTGGAGCATAAGGCTTACCAGCGAACTTATCCCAGTCCCGAGGCCTGAAGAAGAGGCCTCCTTTCGAGGAAATGGCCTCTTTCTCTTCCCGGGTCATTAAAGGCTTCGGGGCAACAGGCTGGCTTTGATATTTAGGCCAATCGATCTCTTTGAAGAAGAGTCCTTGTTTTGAGGAAAGTGCCTCGATCTCTCTGGGAGTGATGAAAGCCCTGGAGGTAAATGGGTCCCTCCTCAATCTCCCCGCGCCTCGGGATTGGGAGTATGAACCCAGTGAACTATAGGCCATCACAGGCACGGGGATTGGCAACGGCGAATCAATATCAAGCGGGATGCTCCTGCGCAGCTTCCCTTCGTTCCCATGGCTTCGCGGCGTGATCAGCTGCTGATCTTTGATCATCGGCAGAACGAATCTCAAAACACCCAGGCGGAGCAGCCCTGAAACCAGGAACAAGCCTAACACTTTGCTGCCAAAGATAGGAAACATGAACATGACCAAGCCTACAGCGGAAAGAGAACCAAGCGCCATCGATACCGTATTCAAGGTTCGGCTGTAACAGATATAGTTCAACCTCTTTTCCGCTGGCGCGGCTTCATATATCAAAACATTGTAGCTCAGTTCAAACCCCGCCCACATAATACCGGTCAAGGCCTGAACGGCGGCGAGGTAAATGAGATTCGATGAAAACAACCACAGGAAGGGTACCACGCACAAGAATGGGGACACCTTGCAGATGATCCCCAGGTTGCTATGTGCGCCGGTATATCTTCGCCAGAACATGGAACCGATGACTTTGGCCGAAAATTCACTGGCGATCAGCATCATAAAAACGAAGTATCCCAGCTGCAGATCGTTCAGCACATAAACCGCCAACAAGGGGATTGATATGTACACTGCAAAATTGAACGTCGAAGAATAGAGGATAACGGTTCCCAGATAACCCTTGGTCGTCTCTTTCAGAAAATCGATAAATCCGAATTTTGGCTCCGTCACTCGGATTTCATCGTCATTGGGGTCAGTTCTCGCGGCAGGCTTAAAGTCGGTGCCTTCTTGTATCCGGGTGTAGAAGAAAAGACTCACAAGAGAAGCCATGGTGGACACGCCAAAAACGATGACAAAGCCGATAAGCGTCTGATTGCCACTGAAGATCTGCAAAACGGAACCCATGATGCAAAAAGTTATCAGGTAGACTCCGGCCGAAATGGCCGAGCGTAGTCCGAAATAACGGCGCAGTGCTGACGGGGAAACCATGCTCACCATCCAACTCTCTCTGGCAGGCATGAGAAGGATACTGGGGATCAAGTTCAAAACCCAGCATGCTGCGATCAGTCCGAAAGGACCGATGGGCCGCATGAAAAGAAAGATAAAAAGAATCGGGACCCAGGTCATCACATTGGCCACAGCGAGAATTGAAGTAGTCCTTTTGACCCCATTGGTCCTGCCGACAATTGAGGGAATCTTGATGCACATAAGCGCCAGAATGCCATACAATAGAGAGCTTACCAATTGCACGCCCTGGGCGCCGACTCCCGCGGCCACAAGAGCAGGCCCCTGATAGGCCGTGCCGCCGTTTTCAATGGAGGTCGATATTGCCTCTGCGTGAAAATAACCCAGGCTTCTGTTTTTTGTTCTATTGTCTCCTAGTTCCATCTGATTGCCTTTTGATAAAGAATGATCGAATGATTCGAAAAGTCGTCCCCATCTTCCTCTGAAATCAAAGGAGCTTTTCGGATTCTATTCAGATCAACCGGGGGGAGAGGTGGCTAAATTCCTGCCTATGAACGTCGGACCAAAGAGACATGTTTCAACGGATAACGAAGTCTGATGCTGTGCAGTATTTTCCAAGGATTCCCCGTGAAGACGCGTATATCTTTTTCCCCTCAGGAAAAGGCCATATCTGCTCGGATTGGAATGCTTATTGCTGCCCATAAGAGAGACCTTTTTGAGGACTGTCTACTGAAATCCTATTTCCGGTCACCAGTCCGCCAGTCCGTCAGTCCGTCAGTCCGAATCAGGTTGAATGATATAGGTATATCACTAAAGATCGAAGCTGTCAAGGGCTTAAACACTCAAACCGGAGAGAAATCCCGCGGCAATCGCTGAAAACAGTCCCTTGATCCAGCCCGTTCAGTGTTCCGCCAACCTGCGCAGGTGTATAATGATGATCGCAGGTAAGCATTGATCAAACGCGATTGACTGGAAGGCAGCGCTATCCAATGCCCGATTAAATATGCTCCGAAACACGTGGTTTCTCCCCGGTTCGTTGCTCATTCTGGCTCCTCTCTCCATTGCCTTAAATACTCTGGATATTGCTCCGGTGGCAGTATTCATCGTAACGTTGCTGAGTCTAATCCCAATCTCCAGCCTTGTGTCCAGATCAACCCAGGAACTTTCGTTGAGGACTGCCACTGTTGTGGGAAGTCTGCTCAATGCCACTTTCGGCAATATCATAGAACTCATGATTGCCATTTTTGCCATCAACCAGGGGTTGCAGGAAATGGTGATGGCTTCGCTGGCTGGTTCCATCATCCTTAATATTCTTCTGCTCATTGGCGTCAGCATGATCGCTGGCGGGCTCAAACATAGAGATCAAACCTTCAATACGTCCTCCGTCGGAGTTTCTTCCACTATGCTGCTTATTGCAGTTGCCGGCCTCGCCCTGCCGACGATTTACGCAGAGCTCGCAGAGCCAACAGTCCATACGGAACACTCGGTCATCCTCATGAGCCGCGCGGTCTCCATAACACTGGGAGTAACCTATCTGTTGAGTCTTGTCTTCGTTTTGTTCACTCACCGCCACCTCTTTGTCAGCCAACGCGAAGCCTCCGAGCCAGCCACATGGAGCACAGCCAAGGCGGCAATGATTCTAGGTCTGTCTGTCGGGCTGGCGGCTATCGAGTCGAACATATTAGTCGGTGTGATCCAACCCATCATCGATACCACCCATCTTCATCAGGCATTTGTGGGACTGGTCGTCATCGCGGTGATTACCAATATCCCGGAGCACATGGCAGCGATTCAATTCGGACTGAGAGACAACATCACACTGTCACTCGAAATCGGTATGAATTCCGCAATACAGATTGCGCTCTTTGTGGTTCCCATTCTGGTTTTGATCAGCCCGCTGCTTGGAACCAGCATGAGCCTTGCTTTTCCCCCATTCCTGATCGTGGGTATGATTTTGAGCGTGATGATCATCAATTACATCGGCAGCGATGGCATCTGCAACTGGCTGGAAGGGGTTCAACTGGTGGCTGTTTACGCTATCATTGCCATCGCATTCTACTTTGTATGAAGTCTGCGGAATAGACCCTCACCGGAAACGATCATTCGGAAGATACTCTGCTTGATTGTATGCATTGGAAAGGCTTCGCTTCATTCAACAACGCTGGCGATTGTTGCCGGGTTCTACAGGTTAACCAGCTTGTTCTACCAGATAGTCCGGGCTATAATAAAGAGTTGGCCCATTGAATGAATGCTGAGGAACATCAGAAGATTTCTTCAGCTGTATATCAGGAAAAGAGATTGATATGGTGACGAAACGCGATTATTATGAAGTCCTCGGTGTAAAGCGAGGCGCAACCGATGATGAGCTCAAGAAGGCCTATCGAAAGCTGGCCTTCAAATATCATCCGGACCGCAACGGTGAAAAGGAAGCGGAGGAGATGTTCAAGGAAATCAACGAGGCCTACGAAGTGTTGAGTGATTCCGGGAAACGGGCCAGCTATGACCGATTCGGACATGCCGGAGTTGATGGCATCGGCCGGGGATTTGAGGGGTTTGACTTCGGCGGCGTCGGCGATATTTTTGAAGCCTTCTTTGGAGGAACGGCGGGTGGCCGCAGGTCCACCGTTGAACGCGGGTCAGATATCCGCTACGGTCTGGAAATAACCTTCGCAGAGGCAGCATTCGGTTGTGAGAAGGAAATGCAAGTCGAGCGCGTCGAACCCTGCTCTATTTGCCATGGCAGCGGCAGCGAGGCAGGAGTTGAACCAGTGCAGTGCCCCACTTGCCGTGGCAGTGGGGAAGTCCGTCGCTCCCAGCGAGGACTTTTCGGCCAGTTCACCAATATCACACCGTGCGAACAATGTCGCGGGAAAGGCACCGTCATCACGAATCCCTGCAAGCAGTGTAGCGGTATTGGCAGAGAGAAGAGAGTGCGAAAGGTCATAATGAAAGTGCCTGGCGGTGTAGATGACGGCAATACGGTTCGGCTTACGGGCGAGGGCAACAGCGGGATCAATGGTGGGCCTCCGGGCAATCTATTTGTGACGCTCTCAGTTAGCAAGCATGAGTTCCTCCGCCGCGATGGAGCCGATGTCATATACGATCTCCCGTTGAACTTCGCCCAGGCTGCCCTGGGTGGCGAGGTTGAGGTTCCGACCCTGGATGGCGACTTTAGCATGAAGATTCCTCCCGGTGTGCAGAACGGCAAGGTCTTCCGCATCAAGGGAGCCGGCGCGGTGAATCTCAATAAGTCCGGGCGAGCGGATGAGGTGGTTATCGTTCATATCGTCACTCCCACATCCCTCGATGGCGAACAAAAGAAGCTGTTCCGTGATTTGGCCAAAACCCTGGAGCCGGCCAGACTGCCCAAGGACGAGAAGGGCTTCTTTGGCAAGGTGAAGGATACCTTCGCCGGGCGCAGTTGACAGATAACCATATAAAGATCGCTGCCAATCAGTCGGCCCGAATAGCAGAGCGCCACTGCCTTGCTCGGTCACCGCAAAATGCTGGTTACCGTCCATTCAGCAAAGTTGTTATGCATCGTTTTTTTATTCCTCCGGACTGGATCAAGGGCGACAGGGTTGTTATCAATGGCAGTCAGGCTCGCCAGCTAAGAGACGTATTGCGGCTCAAACCCGGCGATCTTATAACCGTCCTCGATAATACCGGTATGGAATACCGTGTCAGATTGGTGGCTGTAAAAGAAGCAGTTATCGGCGAAGTGGTGGATCAGTGCCGCTCTCAAAACGATCCGGGAGTAGAGATCATCCTGTATCAGGCTATACTCAAGGGCAATAAATTCGATTTCGTCTTGCAGAAATGCACCGAGATCGGGGTTTCCGGGTTTGTCCCAATTCTCTGTGAGCGATGTGTTGCTGGCAGTCCCAGCGATACCCGTATCAATAGATGGCATCAGATTCTCATCGAGGCGGCCGAACAGTCCAGGCGAGGCAAGGTTCCCGCACTGTACCCGGTGATGGATTTTCGGCAGGCCTGCGAGAAAGCGGGATATTTTTCATTATTGCCGTGGGAAGGCGAGCAAAATGCTGGGATCAAGACTGCTATCAGCAATGTCCCTGATGCAAGACAGATGAATATCTTCATTGGCCCCGAAGGCGGATTCACCCAAAGCGAAGTCGATTTTGCCCGAAGCAAGGGAATCAATCCGGTCACTCTGGGCAGGCGTATCCTTCGTGCCGAGACTGCCGGTCTGGTAGCGGGCGTTGCCATACTTTACGAGAGAGACGAACTCAGCGGCGCTCAGTTGACATAATGTAGTCAATGGAATTGAATGTGAAAGAAGACAGAAATAAGACGATCACCGTCAACCGAAAGGCCTATCACGACTACTTCATTGAGGAATCAATCGAGGCTGGAATCGTGTTGACCGGCACGGAGATAAAGTCCGTCAGGGAGGGTAGGGTCAATATCCGTGATGCCTATGCCAAGCTGGAGAACGGCGAACTCTGGCTTTTGAATTGCCACATCGCCCAATACAGCGCCGGAAATCGATATAATCATGAGCCAACCCGACCAAGGAAGCTTCTGCTGCACAAAAAGGAAATCGCCATGTTGAGTAGTGATGCAGCCAGGAAAGGCTTGACTTTGGTGCCGACCCGACTGTATCTTAAAGATGGGCGAGCCAAAATAGAACTTGGGCTTGCCAAAGGCAAAAAGCTTTACGATAAGCGGCGCTCCATTGCCCAGCGCGAATCGGATCGCGATGTAGCGCAAGCAGTAAAGGTAGACAGACGCTAAGCCTTAACAACTGAATATGGGGACGAGTGGCTTCGACAGAGGAAATGTGCGACCCGGGATTGCAGGCCGAGGATGCTATCACCCTCGTCAAAAGGTAGCAAAAAAACAACTGACAACAGAATGCCAGTAGCGGCCTAATCACTTAGGCCACGTTCAACCTTTCCTTTTCCCAACAGGGAGGGATTGAGCGACGAAAAGTTGGGGTGCTGCAACCCTGATAGCGATAGGGAGTGCCTAAGAAAAATCGCTTAGCCTGGCTGAAACCCGGCTGGCTGAGTGCGGTCAGGTGAATGTAGTGGCCAGATAAGCTTGTAGGATATCCTGGGCGGATTTCTTTTGGACGGGGAGTTCGACCCTCCCCCGTCTCCACCAGAAACACGAGAGAGCTTCCGAGTCTGATATATTCGGAAGCTCTTTTACTAAAACGACCTCTGAGCCTTCTTTAGTGGTAGCGACCTGGAAGGTTGGCCAGAATGCT
>JAQTRE010000009.1 GCA_028711995.1 Dehalococcoidia bacterium
TTTGCTGATGATTAGGGGGTAGTCTGCCCAAGCAGACAGGATTTCCCCTGAAAAGGGGGTTGTTCAGAGGGCGAAACCACGGAAAAACCACACTTCGACGTTATTTTATTGAGGGAATTCCGCTGAACTTATTCTTTGACCGACTTGATCAGAGGTTCCCATACAGCTCTAGCCCCGATTCGGATAGCCTCCTCCACGATGGGAATCACTTCTTCCGAGCGGCGAAAGATATCCACCACATCGATTGTCTCCGGAACGGACGAAAGGTCAGGATAGCTCTTTTCGCCTATTACCTCGGCGACGGCTGGATTTACCGGAATAACTCTGTATCCGTGTTCCTTCAAATAGGTTCCAACTGCAAAGCTCGGCCGATCTTCCTTTGGAGATATCCCCACAATAGCAATGGTTTTACTTGATTGGAGTATCTTTTGCTCTAAATTCACCTGGGGCCTCCGAAGCAGCTTCTCTCCCTGCTTATCAACCCTGAAGCCTTCCTAAAACCGCCTGGCTGGAAAGCGCATGATCATGCCCCGCTTCTCTGGCAATTTCTCTCAACCTTGGGATTGACACGCCATACGTATTGCGGGGATTGATCCCATACCTCGCCATCCCTTTTGCGGCCTCGAGGTTGGCCAGAGATCTCAATTGTCCGAGGATTTCCTCGCAACTCATCTCTTTTGTTTCAACGGCGCGGAAGCATGAGGTTTTTGGACTGTATTTCTATGGCTTGAAATTCACCTGTGCTCCGAAATGGAGACTTACGAAAGGTTATTTCCAAACCAACGACCCTTGGGGATGTTTAATGAGGAACGCCCAGGTTTACGACTGACCCGGTTTGGTAAGTTTGTATCCTACTCCCCTTTCTGAGACTATTAACCGCGGTTCGTGAGGCTCATCGCTCAGCTTTGCTCGAAGGCGCTGAATATATACCTTGAGGTAGTCGGTAGCATCGCTATAATCTGATCCCCAAACCCTTTCCAGGAGGACCCGATGCGGCATTACCCTTCCCGCATTTCTTGCCAGGAGATAAAGCAGATTGTACTCTGTGGGAGTCAGCTTGACTTCTTCCCCATTCACACGCACTTCGTGGGCGGCGAAGTCTATCCGCAGTTTCCCTATAGTCAGAGGCTCCTCACTCTTTTCAAGGTCCGGCATAGTTGAGCGGCGCAGAACCGCTTTCACCCGCGCCAAAAGCTCTACATGGCTAAACGGCTTGGTGATATAATCATCAGCGCCCAGCTCCAAGCCCTTGACCTTATCAAACTCCTGGTCTTTCACAGTGAGCATCACGATGGGCACATCAGAGAAAAGGCGAATCCGACGGCATACCTCAAATCCATCGATATCCGGCAGGCCGATATCAAGAATGACAATATCAGGAGATTCACTCTCGATCAGATCAACACCGTTCAAACCTTCGTTGGCTGAGGCCACTTCAACATCCGGCCAACGGAGATCAAAACAGAGGGAAACGGCCTCCACTATCTCGGGATCGTCTTCGATAACTACTACTTTCATAGCCTTCCTTGCGCCTATTCTACACTAACCAGCCCGGTTTGGCCAGCCCTTTCTTAAACTCGTCGTTCTTCAACAGCATCGGGTTGCTAGGGCAACGGCAGGGAAATGGTAAAGGTACTTCCTTCTCCGACCTTGCTCTGGACCTGGACTGTCCCCCCATGCAGCTTCACCACCTGTTTAACCGTGGCCAATCCCACACCGATTCCCTTAATCCGCTCCCCGCTGAATTTGCCACGATAGAAAGGCTCGAATATCAAATCCTTCTCTTCGTCTGGAATCCCCTGGCCTGTATCCTGAACTGCAATCTTCACTTTGGTGTCTTCGACCCAGGCCGAGAGTTTTATTTTCCCACCTTCAGGCGTATATTTGTTGGCATTGCCGAGCAGGTTTGTGATCATGTATTCGAACCGTTTCTGGTCAGCCATAACCTGAGGGATATTCTCAGAGACATCAACGGTCAGCTTCTGATACCGCTGCCGGATGGGTGGAGAGCAAAGGTCCACCGCACGCCCGATCGATGCACGAACATCCACAGGCTCAACATGCAATTCCAGCGGCATTGCTCTTGCCTTGGCCATATCCAGCAAATCGTTCAACATCACCTCCAGCCGATCAGTGCTACGCCTTATGTTATCGATCAACCTCTTCAACGGGACCTGTGTTTCACCTGCTAACTCTTCACTGAGCAATTCGCCGGAAGATTTGATGGCGGTAAGAGGTGTCTTCAACTCATGAGAGATGGCCCTGAAAAACTCCTCTCGCTGCTCGTTCAGGAGTTCCAGCCGGGCCCTCTCTCCTCTCTCTCTGGCATACAATCGGGAATTTTGCATACTGAGGGATAACTGACTGGCAGCCTGTTCCAGAAAGGAAACCTCTCTCTCACCGTAGACATCCGGGGTGAAACTACCCACAATAAAGGTGCCCGTCACCTCTCCCTGAGAGATAAGAGGCAGGTTGATCAATGACCTTATCCCGTGTTTAAGGTAGCTCTCCTCGGTCGGAAAACGCTTCTGCTTTGCCAGATCGTTTTTGATGATGGGCATCTTGTTCATGGCAATCCACTCAGTAGCGGTTCCCCGCATCGGAAGTTCAGTCCCCGGTTTCTGCCATGATGCTTCCAGTTCGGTAGATAGAGCGTAAAAGCGCTGCACATCCCCTTCGATCATCACCACACAGGCCAAATCCACCGGGATGACCTTCTTCAGTTCGCTGGCAAAAACTTCATAGGTCGATTGGATATCTAGACTTGAATTGATTGCCTTGTTCACGCAACTGAGTGCGGAAAGCTGCCTTTCTCTCTCCAGGCTGGCCTGATAGAGATGGATGTTTTCGATATTCAGAGCCATCTGCCCCGCGATCCTCTTCATCAGCCGCTCATCTTCCCAGGAGTATGGCTGATGATCGATCCTGGCTCCCATCACCAGCAAGCCGACCTGCCTCCCGCTTGATTTTAGCGAGATATACATCTCTCCATCCAGTCGCTCAACGGCCTCTTTTTCCCGCATGGTCATTGCCTGCAATTTGGCATTGGCCTCCACATCTTCCCGATGAAGGAGCCCCTGCTCGCCTTCCAGGATTTCCACCAGAGGGCACTTCTTGCTCAAACTGATTTGAGCATCCTGGCTATCGAAACCCACAGATGAAGTAAGGTTGAGTTCTCCCCTGGAATGCGAGAGCGTCATCAGGCAGACATGTGAGGACTGCATCGCCTGTCTGATCAAAACCGGATAGGCTGAAGTGATACTGGAGGGATCAATAATGCTCTGAGCTTCTTCCTGCAGGCGCTCCAACGCCTGAAGATGTTCATATCTATCCCGATAGAAGAACCTGTTGGTCCAGTCTTGCACCCTCCCCCACAGGAGAGGAATGCCAACAACTATCGCGGCGACAAAAACCAGGTGCAGCCATACGGGTGCCCGATCATTCTGCCAGAAGTGATAGAGGGCGAAGTATATGCCCAAATACGGGCCAGCCACCAGAGCTCCCATCACTGCATAGGGCGCTACCTTGTGGGTGGCCACCTGGATATCAAAGAGGTGGTATTTCAAGATGGCAAAGGAGGTAAGGAGACAAAAGGCGAGGTTGCCGATGATGGTACCGGGATAGATGTTTAACCCAAGGGCAGGTAATACGTCAACCACTCCTCCGGCGATAGCGGCTGAACCGCCAACGACAAAATAGACGAGCCGGTTTCTGTCCTCATACGATGTTGCTGCTTTGTGAGCGCTACGTAGATGGTATACAGCCAGAAACATCAACAAATATCCGGGAATAATCAAAGGAGCGAACAGTGGCCCCCATACTGGAGCATTGCCATACATATCTATTGTCATGCCCTCCACGATTAGACCAGTTGGAGACAGAGAAATCACTACAGCCAAGTAAAGGTACATGCCAAACAACCAGAGAGAGGAAACTCCAGCATTCGAATAGCGGAGAGCAAAATGGTAGAACAACACAGGGGTAGCAACTATAAAAACCAAAGCTCCTCGCTCCCACCAGATAGCCCGACCGAGATCGGCGCTTACACGCATGCCGAAAATCAGAAAACCCCATAAGGTCAAACTGAAGAGAAAAGCAGCAAACAAACTGTTAGCCGGACTTCTCCGGCTCATCCAAACGACCATGATGGCCAGAATGCCCGAAAGACACCCTTGCAGCAATGGCAAAATCAAGTATAAACTCATCTGACTTACACCCTTACTACCTGTGCACCTTGTATAAATTCCACACAGTACAAATACTCACAGGCGTACCGTACTTTACCCGTCATTGAGCCTTACAAGCTCAATCGCTGATTGTATCTGCAAAAAACTCGGTAACGAAACTACCTCCGCCCCAATCCATAGATCAAGTCCAGACAAACCTTATTCTCTCAACTGAATGGAGCCGAAAACTTGAAGAGACAGGAAAAGCCTAATTCTACTTGTGTGGAGTTCCCTGCAACGGTGCGGACTTTTTCAAGCGATTCATTATTCATCTGCCAGAGATGCCATTACTGGATACGTGCTGTTCACAGACCCTGCGAAAATGATACCCTTGAATCGCAAACGCCACTACTAAGGGAATCATGTTGGGCCGATGAAACAGCGTCCATATCAAAAGCCTCCAAAATTGGAACCGGCCTTTGTCTAAGAAACCAAAGAAAAACAGTGAACGCAAGAAGATATTAACATCTTTCAATCGCTGAGGCTCTTTTACCTTTGGCGTCTTATACTCCTTTAAAAGCGTCCTGACGCGTTGGTAGTAGTTCTTTGACGTGTAAAGATATCTTAAAGTGTTCTTGTATCCCTCGTATAGCGTATCAAAGTCCATTTTGGTAGCAATGTTTGTCGTGCCGCCTACGTTGTCTCCAAATGACGGCCCAAGGAGCCGATTCTCTCGCGCCATGCGTTCATAAAGTTTTGTTCCTGGCATAGCCTGAAGCAAACCAACTGTCGCAGTGGGAATTCCACTTTTCTGAATGAAGTCAGTTTGCCTCTTGAAGATAGAAGGCGTATCACTGTCAAAGCCAATAATGAAACCACCTTGCACTTGCATCCCAGCTCTCTGGATACGCCTTACATCGCCAACAAGGTCACGATTCCTATTTTGCACCTTGTTGCATTCCGTCAGGCCATCCTCATCAGGCGTCTCAATACCTATAAAAATAATGTCAAACCCTGCCTCATACATCATCCGCAGTAATTGTTCATCATCAGCCATATTGATTGAGGCTTCGACGGCGAAAGGAATACCGCACTTGTCTTTTTGCCAATCGATAAGTGCGGGCAACAGTTCTGACTTGAGATAGTTCTTGTTTCCGATAAAGTTGTCATCCGCCAGAAAAATGCCTTCTCTCAAGCCATGGCTATGATAAAGATCGTCTAACTCAGCAATGATTTGTTGGGTTGTTTTCATGCGTGGCCGATGCCCAAACAATACCGTCACATTGCAGAACTCACAATCAAAGGGGCAGCCTCTAGAAAACTGGATGCTTACGTAGAGATATTGCTTTAGATCGACCAATTCCCATAGTGGAATCGGCGTTTTGGTGAGATCTGCAAACTCCGATGTTTCATAGACGCGCTGGGCGCATCCGCGCGCCAGATCTGCCAGAAACGGAGGGAGCGTCAACTCGGCCTCATTCAGCACAAAGTGATCGACCTCCTCAAAATGCTCGTGCTCGCTGGTAAACAAAGGCCCTCCGGCGACGACCTTGACGCCTGCCCTTTTGCATTCGGCAATTGCCCTGCGCGCTGATTCTCTCTGCACAATCATGCCGCTGATAAAGGCATAATCAGCCCATTCCATGTCTTCTGCGGTGACTTTTTTGGTATTCTTATCCACAAGGCGCTTTGACCACTCTGGCGGAAGCATGGCTGCAACCGTTAGCAAGCCCAATGGTGGCGAAACGGCTTTGTGTCCAGTGAATTTGAGGACATGTTTGAAGCTCCAGAATGTATCGGGGAATTCAGGGTAGATCAATAAAATATTCATAGGGTTCGTTTTCTCATGGTTTTACAGCGACAGCTGAACATGTGCAGCTTTTATACCCGGTGTACTCGGACGAAAGTCATTTCTTTTTCAAACATTCAATCGATCCCACACGTCTGCCCGTCTGATCCATGCGCAAATGCCTACATTTCAACACGCAGCAAATCACTGATCACCGCATCGGAAAGATTCATCTGCGGCAATTTCTGCAGCTCCGGGCCATGCCCATTTTTCCCCTTGCCCTTAGAATACCGCTCAAAAGCCCCCCTGGCCAATGGGATTATCCTTACCGGATTGTAGGCCATAATCAGGACGGCTTCTCGATAATGCCCATCCACCTCTTTCAATTTCCGGTGAATGCGCCGCTCCAGGTCTTTCTCCCAAATATCCTCATCCAGTTCGATATAGAAACTCAGAACAATCTTCCCCATCTCAAATTCTTTGCGCGCCGACCAATGTCCCATCGGTATGCCGGTGAGTACCAAAGCTTCCGACACGGTTTTGGTGTTGAGCCTGGATATGCCAAAGAGGTCAATAATATCATCCGCCCGGTCATGAAAGACCATCTGGGGAAGTCCATCTTTCACTCCATCACCGCGGGAGACAATCCTGATCAGATCCCCCTGCCGATACCTCAGCAAAGGCATTCCATAAAAGCTGGTGATGACCGGCTCATAGACCTTTCCGTCCTCGAGATCGTTGATGAGCAGGGTGGACGCTCCCTCTTTCTTATGGACATCTTCCTCCGGAATGAACTCCAGAAAAACGCTATCGTGCAGGAAATTCATTCTGTCCTTCTGCCAGTCCTGCATGGCTATAAGCCCGGACTCACTGGACCCGTAGAACTGAAACAACGGTTTGCCCCACTGCCTCATGGCATGATCCTGAAAGACATTGCTATCGGCCCCCCAGGCCACTATCCCCTTCACGGACCACAGGTCTTTGGGCAATAACCTCTTCTTTCGTCCAAAAAACCTGGAGGGTTTATCCTTGAGCACACGCAAAAGCACCATCGGGTGTATTTTGGGCAACATGGAGAAAAATCCCCGGCTCTCCATCAGGTATTGAAACCTGCGCTCCATAGGTAGAAGAGAACTGGTCATGGTGATAATGTAGTCTATGTCGGCAGATATTGCCATTCTCAATGCGGCATCCATCTTGTCTCTGAACCGCAAGCCATCACTTTCATCAAGGGGGAGTATGGATTTGGCAGAGAATTGCTCCAGGAGACCATGCGCCAGATGTGCGGACACAAAGGGCTTCTCCGGCAAGATGGCCAGGATGCGGCATCCGGGCGCCAACTGAATATCGCCCTTATCCGTAGCCGAAGAAAGAATCAGAGTTGCAATGATGTTCCGAAGTTGCGCCTTTACGAATTGCTCAGTCCATGGCACTCGCTTGAAAGCGCCTTTGGTATATGACGTATGCACCCAATAGTGCGGCTTTCCCGCCAGAAACTCTTCCTGCCCATCGCCAATGTAGGGAGCATAGTCTTTGTAGGTGGTCAGCGGAACGACCCGGCGGAATTCCTCAACGCCAATGGGCCTTTGATTTTTCATCAGAATCCGGCCCAGAGGGCTATCGACAACCAGCCCGATTTGCTCCAGAAGCAATCTCTCCTGAAGCTTCATGAACTCATCTTTGGAGAGATCAAGAAAGCCGCAATACCGGTTCCATATCCGGGTCTTGTCATGACCTTGGAAGAATCGATCTTCAGGGCGCATGATCACCTCTTAGAACAATTGAACCCAGTGCCGCCATATCGCTTTCTGCAGCAAGCCACTGCTTCCGACAGTTAAGTGACTGGCTGAGATCAATGCCACGGACCTCTAAAAGTAAACATTGCGTAAATATATGGTAAACGCGCTTTTAAGTGAATCTACTCTACTATAGATTTTGGCGTTTGTCAAAGATGAGTTTACTTCGTAATCCGTGGGCTCGCTGCAAGCACCGGACGGGCAAACTAAACGCCGCGTAAAAGAGGGTCGCCGATACCAATCACGGTACCCAAGCGCGAAAAAGAAGATGCGCGCCAAAAGTAGCAGCGCATGGAACAAAAAAGCAACAAAGACCATCTATACACAAAGGCCGTGATTTAAAATGGGAGAACAACTGGTCTCCCATAACCCTAATCCACCTTGGCAATCCTGAGCGAGTCGGCGCTTCCGAACTGCCCCAGAGATGATCCCTCCGTCAATACCACCGTGTCACCCTTCTTGGCCAGCCCGGAATACCGAATGAACTCAATCATAGAGTCGTGCCAGCGACCCTGCGCGTCCTCCATCAGGATCGGGTAGACCCCATAGGAGAAGTTGGCAAAGCGGCAGGTGGGCTCGTTGCTGCTGAAGGCCAGAATCCAGCAGTTCGGCTTGAAGCGGGAGATGCGACGCGGGGTGCTGCCCGTGAAGGTCGGCGTCAGCACAAACCGAATGTTCAGCCCATGCAGCGCGTCGATTACATTCAGGGAGACCACATCTTCTATGGTGATGTTCTTGCGGCCATGAGTATTGCGAAAATAGTCTTCCACAGGAGACGAAAAGGTTATAGCGCTCCGCTGCCGCTCGACGGAGATGGCAATCTGGGCCATCATCTTCACCGTTTCTACCGGATATTTGCCCATTGCGGTTTCTTCTGAGAGCATGACAGCATCCGTGCCATCCAGAATGGCATTGGCCACATCGGTTGCCTCAGCCCGGGTGGGACGGACGTTCTCCACCATGGATTCCAGCATCTGCGTAGCCGTGATCACCGGCCTGCCCCGGAGGTTTGCCTTGCGGATGAGCTTCTTCTGGACCATGGGAACGTCCTGAATCGAGATTTGCACTCCCAGGTCTCCCCGCGCCACCATGATGGCATCGGCCACCTCCATAATCCCATCAATATTCTTGACCGCCTCTTCTCGTTCGATCTTGGCAACCACATAAATGTACTTGCCCTTCTCGCGAGCGAAGGATTTGACCTGCACGATATCCTTGGCTCTTTCCACAAAGGACATGCCAAAGATATCCACCCCTTCTTCCAACCCGAAGGTCACAAATTCGAGATCCTTCTCTGTTAGGGGATCGGGAATCACCCTGGCGCGGGGAAGATTCAAGCCCTTATGCGAGAACAACTGCCCGCCAACGAGCACCTTGCAGCTCACGTCCTGACCCGAAATATCCAGAACTTTCAGTTGAAGGAAGCCGTCATTGAGGAAAATGATACCGCCTTTGGAAACGGCGTGAGGAAGCTCCTCAAATTCCACGGGAAGGAGTGCGATGGTGCCGATTACATTCCGAGTAGTGAGCACGACATCGCTGCCTTGAGTAAGGAAAAGGGGTTCGTTTTCAAGCTTGCCGATGCGAATCTTTGGTCCGGGGAGATCGAGCATAATGCTAACCGGGTGGTTCAGCTCAGAAGCGATCGACCGAATGCGCCGGATGTCCTCTCGATGCTGCTCAAGATCACCGTGGGCCAGGTTCAGGCGAGCTATACTCATACCGCTCTTCATCAATCGAGTGAGAACCTCGGCGGACCGCGAAGCCGGACCGATGGTGCAGATGATCTTTGTTTTGTGTCCCGGTAATTTCACAGTGAAAGCCCTCCTCTGAAAAAGCCCTTAAGCCGGATCCACCCAATTCCCCCAACAGTAGTGGGAATTCTCCCTCACCCCCTCGATCCCCCTCTCCCGTGATCGGAAGAGGAAAAAACAATCCATAGGGGACACCCCTAAAACCCCGGCAGAGGGAAAACCCTCTGCACACCCTAACAACTCAAATGATAACCGATAGCTGACTACTGGATTCATGATGCCCCGGATGTCAAGGCAATGGTACCATCCACTCAAAACGAAATCAATATCTTTTTTACGAGAGGTGGATTCAGCGGGGGACAAAACCCTTCTCTTGTGATAAAATTACACCCGTGAATATAAAGTACTTCTTAGGATTAGATGTCGGATCAGTCAACGCCAAACTCGTCTTGGTGGATGAAAGATGTACCCCCATCCATGAGGACACCGAAAGGGTAACGATTGGACCGAAAGCAGCGATTAGCACGCTTTTATCCCGCCTCTCAAAGAGGGTTCCCCTGGAACAAATCGCGGCGGCGGGTGTTTCCGGATCGGGCAAGAGCGTCATCCCTGAGGACTTGAACTGGACTCAATACAGCAGCCCGCTGGCAATCATCTCCGGCATCCTCAATTCTTATCCCGATGCCAAGACGATCATTCAAATCGGCGGGCAAAGCTCTCTGGTGATCGAACTGGAGGACGGCCTCAAAAAACCGTGGAAGGTCAACTCCAATCCCCTGTGCGCTGCTGGCACGGGCCGATTCCTGGAACAGCAGGCATACCGGCTGGGGATCAGTCTGGAAGATTTCTCACGACTGGCACTCAGCGCCGACGATAACGCTCCTCGAATCGCTGCCCGGTGCAGCGTTTTTGCCAAGAGCGACCTCATTCACCTGCAGCAAAAAGGTGTTTCCGTGGAATCCATCCTGCGCGCCCTTTCCGATAGCGTTGCCCGAATGGTGGCCTCATTCAAAAAGGGGCCATTCGCCGATCCGATCTATTTTGTTGGCGGTGTGGCAGAAAATGACGCCGTTCTGAAATCCCTCAACGAGGTGATCTCAGCCAGAAACGGGTCTCCCTCACAAGTGAATGTACCGGAAAGATATCATTTCGTAGAGGCCCTCGGGTCTGCCCTGCTTGCCCTGAACTCAGGCAAAGAATCCAGGGTTATTCCGCTTGAGGAAGGCGACGCCAAACAAGACTATTATGTCATGTCCAAACTGGAGAAGGTCTCTCAGCAAAGCAGCTGGCAGCCCTCGAAAATCGATAAGCCGTTCGTGGGGTATCTGGGAGTGGACGTCGGTTCCACCAGCACCAAAGCCGTTATCATCGACCAGTCCGGCAAAACAGTGCTGGCCAAACACTATCTGATGACGGCAGGCAGGCCTCTGGAAGCCGTTAAAGAGGTTTTTCGCCATCTCTATGATGAGTGGGTAGGAGACAACGCCACCATCGCAGGGGTTGGCGTTACCGGTTCCGGCCGATATCTGGTGGGCAGCTTCATCGGGGCCGACATGATCAAGAACGAGATCACTGCCCAGACCAGGGCCGGTGAGGAACTGGAGCCCGAAGCCGACATCATCGAGATCGGCGGGCAGGATTCCAAGCTGGTCATCAAACGAAATGGGGTGGTGGTCGATTATCAAATGAACAAAGCCTGCGCTGCCGGGACGGGGAGTTTTATCGATGAACTGGCAGAGATGCTCGATGTCTCGGTCAAGGACGGGCAATTCGCCAACCTCGCTTTCGAAGCGCCGCACACCATCGACCTGGGATCGCGCTGCGCCGCCTTCATGGGTCAGGCAGTCTCCACAGCCCAGCAGGAAGGCGTACCCATCGAAATCATCACCGCCAGCCTTTCCAACTCAATTGCGCGGAACTATCTTTCCAAAGTAGTGGAGATGCGCCGGCTGGGAGACAAGGTCATCCTCACTGGTGCAGTGTTCTACAACCAGGCAGTGGTCTCGGCCTTTAAGCAATTGCTCCCGGACAAGCAATTGATCGTCCCCGAACACAATGAGGTCTCCGGCGCTATCGGGGCCGCTCTTTTGGCCAAAGAAGAAATGACGGACGCCGGCTCGAAATTCAAAGGCTTCCGAAAGGTAGCCGATGAGGAATATGCCCTCAAAACGTTCGTCTGCAATCGATGCGACAACAACTGCACCATCAGCCGTCTGCAACTGGAGGGAGAACCTCCCACCTTCTATGGCAGCCGCTGCGATTATTATGATAGCACCGTCAGCCACGAAAAGAAGGAAACGGCCTTCGACGAGCGTGAGAGGTTGCTGTTCAAGGAGTACGATGAAAATCGCGCCGGCGAGTTGACGGTCGGACTCCCCCGTGCGCTGCTGATGTATGACTACGCCCCGATGTTCATCGGCTTTCTGAATGACCTGGGCGTGAAGACGGTCCTATCCCGCAAGACCAACCGACAGACAATCGAGCATGCTGTGGAACTAAGCTACACCGATAGCTGCTTCCCCATCAAGCTGTTGCACGGCCATGCGGCTGGTCTCAAAGACTGCGATTTCATTCTCTTCCCCAGCGCCATCCGCCTGGGCGAAAAAGAGGGGGATGAGAACCAGAAATACGCCTGCCCGCTGGTGCAGGCTTCTCCCTTCCTGGTGCGAGAGGCTCTCCATCTGGAAAAGAGAATGCTCATTCCGTTTATCGATTTCAGCCTCGGCGATGAGGAGGTCATCGAAAGCCTGGCGCAGATCGCCCGGAAGATGGGGTTCAGTAAAAAGAAGGGCAAGGCCGCCGCCGTGAAAGGGCTGGCATCCCAGCGGGCGTTTGAAAAGGCCAGAGAGCTAAGCGGGCAGGCGCTGCTCAAGCAAATTCGCGATAACAACCAGATCGGCGTGGTTCTCCTCTCCCGCGCTTACATGTATCAGGATGCCGGGGCAAATCTCGGCATCGCAGAGCAGTTGGCCCGGCTGGGCGTAGTGCCGATCCCGCTCGATTTCCTGCCGCTTTCTTCCATCGACGTCCATCAATACTCGGATCGGCCTTACTGGATGTACGAGAGCAAGCTGATCGCTGGTGCAGCAATAACAGCATCAGAACCCCATCTCTACGGGCTGATATTGACCAACTTCGGCTGCGGGCCGAACTCATTCATTCTCAACATCGTCGAGGATATCATCGGGGGCAAGCCGCTGGGCCAGCTGGAGATCGATGAACATGCCGCTGAGGCAGGAATCATCACCCGACTGGAAGCGTTCGTCGACACCATCAAGGGATTCGACCGCTCCGGCAAGCGCCGTCCGGCGAGCAAGAATATCTACAGGGCGGCATCCACGCTCAACAACTCCAAAGGACTTCTGCTGTTCCCCCGGATGGCGCCTCATGCAGAGGTTTTGGCCGCTGCCATGCGAGCCTTTGGTGTCGATGCCAGAGCCCTGCCACCCGCCAACGAAAGCAATCTTCTTTACAGCAACAAAGTGACCACCGGTAAAGAATGCCTGCCCTACCGGGTGACCCTGGGCGATTTCATGCGATTCTACTATGAAAACGGCCACGGCAATCTCGATCTGGGCACGGTTGAGGGCTTCATGGCCGGGGCTTTTGGCCCGTGCCGTCTGGGGAAATATGCCCTGGAGCAGGGCCTGATTCTCAACAAACTCGGTTTCGATCTTCCCATACGGACCAGCGTTTCCAACAACGCCTACCGCGATTGGGGACTGGGCATGGCCTTTGAGCGCCTGGCATGGAAGGGCATCGTGGCATACGACCATCTGCAAAAGCTGCTCTGGCATACCCGGCCCTATGAGAAGATCAAAGGGTCTACAGATCAACTTTTCGATGAAATGGCCGCCACGGTTGCCGATCGATTGTCTCACCGGGAGTCCTTCGATAGCATTCTGGCCGAAGCGGTACCGAAGTTCAAAGCACTGATCGATCCCGATCAGCCCCGGCGGCCTCTGGTGGGAATCAACGGAGAGATATTTCTGCGGATGAACACCTTCAGCAACAGCGATCTGGCGCGAACTTGCGAAGATGCCGGCCTTGAGGTGGTCGTTTCTCCCTTCAGCGAATGGATGAACTACCTCGCACACCGGAATATCGAGGACGGCATCAAGGATCGGGATATCCGGAAAACCACCCGCGGATACATCAAGAGTATGGTTCAGCGCTACGATGAGAAAACGGTGGTGAACAAATTCGCACCTTATATCGAGGTGGAAGACCCCAAGATAAAGGACCTCCTCCGTTTCACCAAATCGCACCTCTCCCCCAGATGCGGCAGTGAGGCCGTGCTCAGCATCGGGACCGGGATTGAGTGGCTGGAGAACCCGTCCTTTGCCGGGGTGATCTCGGTGATGCCACATGGCTGCATGCCTGGCGGCATCGTGGCCGCCATGTCCGAGGAACTCAGCTCCAAGTATGGGAAACCGTGGATATCCCTCACCTATGATGGGACGCGGGAGAGCAACAACCTCACCAAGATCAACAACTTCGCTGAAATTCTGCGGTTCTCCGGCGACGGGGGTTGAATGACGGTCACTGGGGAAAGTTCTAGGTTCAACGTTCCAACCGATCTTTCACAACCCAGAACATAGAACGCTGAACATCCCTCATCTCTTTTCAAACTCCGCAAACCGGTAGCCGATTCCCCGTTCGCTCAGGATATACTTCGGATGCTTGGGATCCTTCTCGATCTTCTGCCGCAGGTAGGTGATATAAAGCCACAAGTAATGATCTTCATCGCGATACTCATGTCCCCAGACCATTCGGAGCAGCTGCTCATGGGTGAGAACACGGCCCGCATTGCTCACCAGATGATAAAGCATCCGGTATTCGGTGGGCCGGAGACGAACCTCTTTACCTCTCACCACCACCCTGCGTTTACTGAAGTCGATAGTCAGATCGTCATCCACCTGAATCTCAGTCCTGGGTGCCGCAGTCGGCATCTCGGCCCTTCGAAGCATGGCCTTCACTCTGGAAACCAATTCTTTTGGGCTGAAGGGCTTGGCCATGTAGTCATCGGCGCCCAGCTCAAGGCCCTTGATCTTATCGGCTTCTTCCCCCTTAACCGACAGCATGATCACCGGTATGGTGGAAACCTGGCGAATCTCCTTGAGGGTCTCAAATCCATCCAGTTCCGGCATCATCGCGTCGAGGATGGCGAGGTCGGGGAGTTCCTGGGTAAGCTTTTTCAATGCCTCTCGGCCGTTGGCAGCGCCGACCACTCGAAAGCCTTCCAACTCCAGATTCATGCTGAGGACCTCGATGATTCGGGGTTCATCATCCACAACCAGTATAATATTGCCTGAGTTCTTCTTGCCGGATTCCATTTCCAAAAACCAGTCCTTGCTTAGTGGGAATTCGACCAGGAAAGTTCCGAAATGAGCGTTGATCAACCCCCTGACCCCCACTCTTGGGGGAAACGAAGGAAAATGGGGGACACCCCCAAATCCCCGGCAGAGAGTATCTCTGCACTCTCAACGGGCGCCCCCCTACTGACAACTGATAACCGAACCAGTGTTCCTCAGTCCTCTTCCACGATCGGCAGGCTGAAGATGAAACGGGATCCAATACCGGGCTGGCTTTCCACCCAAATTCGGCCGCCATGCGCTTCGATAAGGGTTTTACAGATATAAAGCCCCAACCCTGTCCCCTGAGACCGGGTGACCGAGCTATCTTTCCCCCGGTAGAACCGCTCGAATACCCTCTCCTGCTCATCGACCGGAATGCCGATTCCCCGGTCAACCACGGCAACCAAAGCGTTCTTCCCGGAAACCTCGCCAGTGATAGTGACGGTTCCCCCTCCAGGTGAAAACTTGATGGCATTCTCCACCAGATTGGTGAGCACCTCATTCACCTTTTCGGGATCGGCAGACACCGGCGGGAAATCGGGAGGAAATCCAACCCTCACGCCGCAGTTCTCTCTGACCCCGGCAAAACGCTTGGCAACCCGGTTGGCCTCGTTCTCCAGATTGAGCAAAAGCTTGTCCAATCCAACGCCTTCTTCCTCCAAGCGAGACGTATAGAGCAGCTTGCTCACCACGCCGCTGAGGCGATCGCTTTCCTCTTCAATGGCCTTCAGCTTTTCCATAATGGTTTCCTGCCCCCATCTGGCATCGGGACGAGTAAGCGTGCTGGCATAGGCCTTGATGATGGAAATTGGGGTTTGGAGTTCATGGGAAACCGTAGCCAGAAGAGCAGACCTTCGATGCTCAAGTTGCCGAAGGTGACGAACATCATGGATATCGATCACAGCAGAAAGAAGATGCCCCTCCGGTGATCGCGCAATGGAATAACTCAGGCTTACATCGATATCCCGTCCAGTCCGAGGAGACAGGACTCCATCCAGAGCAATGAAGCCCCCGCCACCTTCAAGAATAGGACATCCTGTCTGGCAGAAATCGGCCCCCTCACCATTTTTCACCTTCAAGACCTGAAAACAATACCGTCCAACTGCTTCTTCCCTCTTCCAACCTGTAATCCTCTCCATCCCCGCATTGAAATAGGTGATGCGCCGATCAGTATCGATGGCCATAATCCCGTCGGCGCTGTTTTCCAGGATGGATTCGATCCTGAATCTCTCTTCGGCCAGATGAGCTGCCAACCGGGCATTCTGGAGTGCAATGGCTGCAATGTCGACAAAAAAAGAGCGCACGTGAGGTTCGCTATTACTGAAAGACCGGGGCAAATAAGGGCATGACACACAGATCAATCCGATCGTTTTTCCATCGATCACAAGGGGCCGGGTGATAATGAGGTCCTGTGTGCCTTCCCGTGTGATCGTCAGTACACCCGATTCCTGAGCGGCCTGGGTATTCCCATCATCAACCAACCTGCCGGCAGTGAGATTGGGGAGCGTCTCGTTGATAAAAAGACGCAGGGCTGCGCCAGCCTCAGAATCAAGCCCGAGGGTCGCCCCTTCCACAAATCGCATCTCCCTCTCATTCCACAGCGCAGCAATGCCGACATTGCCATTTAAGGCATCCACTTCTTTGCGCAGGATTACTGCGAGTTTGGATGGAAAATCCACATCTGCTCCCGGGTCGGCCAAACACCCTTTGGCCATGTCACGTCATCCCGGACTTGATCCGGGATCTCCCAACCCCAACACCCCGGCTTCCCGATCAGAGTCGGGAATGACATATCGCTGTCTTCTTTCTTCTTGCGTACCGCCGGCAGTATCTCTTTCTCGCAATGACAGCTACGGGTGTCTTTGAGAGGAGCCATCGGCAACGAAGCAAACTCAAGGCACACACCGTACAGTGACCCTCTCCCCTCATTTGCTCTTCTTCTTCTTGACCAGCCCCTTCATGCCAACGCTCTCATACATCCTTAGCAGCGCAATGAGCCAGGAAAGTGTTGATTCTGCGCCCTGGTTCTGATTAACGCCGTAGTGCTCAAGGCCATCACAGCACCCGCCAGTCTCGAAATTGTATATGTTCGTATTGACATCATTTTGCCCCATGAACCAGCCAAAGCAGTGTTCCGCTTCCTCGTGCCATTTCTTATCGCCCGTTATGAGGTAGGCATCCACACAGGCATCAATGAGATTCATCGCCTCGGCGGGTTGCTGACCGAAATTGGCTTTTTCACCGTTGCGCCGATACCATCCGGCATTGCCGATGATGCTCAGGTGGCCATCTTTGTGAGTCTGTATCTGTAGCAGCCACTCAAGAATCCTGAGCCCTGCCTCCAGCATTTTGGGGTCCGGTATCGCCTGTCCGGCAACTATCAGTGCGTGGGGGAGTTTTGCATTGGCGTAAGTGATGATGTCCTCGCACCATAACCATCCGTCATCGCCATTGTTGCTGAAGAGTGCAAACAACTTCTGAGCCAACTGGGCTCTGAGCTTTCTGGCATAGGAATCCCCCCCGTATTTTCTAAGGTAGGATTGCAGGCCGAGGATGGCAAATGCCCATGCCCGTGGCGATCTGAAATTCTCCATCACCTGCAGTCCATCGAGAAAACAAGACATGGCTGCATTTCTCACGCTATCGTTCGGGGCATACTTGATGGCTACACCCAGAGACCACAGCGCCCGGGCATGCGAATCTTCACTCCCGCGCAGATCCAACCACCGCCTGTCATACGACATGAAGTTTCGGAAAAAGTTATTCTCCCGATTGAAGGCATAACACAGAAAAGCCAGATATCTTTCCAACAGGGGCACGATTGTCTTATCTTTCTGAAGCGAGTAGTGGAGACACGCTGCCAGAAGCGCGCGGGCATTATCATCCACACAATAGCCGCTATCCAGATCCGGTATGTTGTATTTGGCATGCTGGATTATCCCTGTGTCGTCCGTCATGGCTCTGAGATGGGAAAGGTTGATTTCCGGGAGTTCATTCAGCAGCTTATAGCTCTGCCGCGCAACTACAAGGTCTTTGGGGATAGGTTTCGAGCGGGCCAGGATATCGGTCATAAGGCTCAAGTACTGCCTGGCCACTTCCTTCCATGTCATTGACCTCCCGTGCTGGTATGCCGTAAACCGCATCATGTTCCGCTCCTGGTCATTCTCCAGAAGTTCGATGATTCCCTCTGCCATCGCCTCCGGGTCGTTGAATGGCACAATCCTCCCGCGGCCTTCAGCAAGAAGCTCCTCTGCATGCCAGAAAGGCGTCGAGACCACCGGTGCACCCACCCCTACCGCATAGGACAACGTGCCGGAAGTGATCTGCTCCTTATTGGGATAAGGGGCCACATAAACTTTTGCCGTCTGAAGATACTGCACCAGGGTATCAAGCGGCACAAAGTAGTTATGAAATAACACGTGCTCCCTCAAGCCTAGCCTGTTCACCAGTTGCTGCAGCCCATAGTGATAGGCATCACCATCGACCTCCCGGACATGCGGATGGGTCTGCCCGAGAATCACATAAACGGCCTCGGGATGTTTGCTGATGATGGCAGGCATGGTCTCGATCATGGTTTCTATTCCCTTACCTGGACCCAGGAGCCCAAAGGTAAGAATGATATCCTTACCTTTCAGCCCGAACAGATCGTTGTATATGCCCGGTTGTTTAAAGGATACATCGGGGATTCCGTGAGGGATCAGAGCGATGCGAGAGGCTGGGATGCCGTAGACCTCAGTCAGGAAATCGATCGCCTTGTGAGTCATCACTACCAGGCGATCGGAATAATCAGCTATCTCCTCAATAATTACCCTTTGCTCAACGCTGGGTTGCTGAAGCACCGTATGGAGGGTAGTGATGATCGGCATGTGGAGGGCCTTAAGTGCATGGAGAATATGAGACCCGGCGGGACCGCCGAATATCCCATATTCATGCTGGAGAACCGTTACCTCATACTGATTGACGTTGATATAGTCGGCCGCCCGGAAGTAATCCGCCTGGACATTTGCCCGAACGCTGAATTTCACCCGCTCCGGATAGTCGTACCCACCCGGTATATCGTTCATGGCAACCGCAACCACGTCCTGGTCATTTTTGAGCTCCATGGCCAGAGCATTGCAGATATCTGTGGTGAACGTGGCGATCCCGCACTGGCGCGGTAAATAGTTGCCGATCACTGCAATCTTGGAGATACTGCTGATTCTCTTGTGATTCATCACGCATCAGACTCCTACACCTGAAATCTATCCCCTCCCTTCGCAGAGCGATCAAATAGTCTCCCTCGCCCCCTCGATCCCCCTCTCCCGTCAACGGAAAAGGGGGAAGAGAAAGACATTTGGGGGACACCCCCAAACCCCCGGAAGGAAAGTATCCCTTCACCCTCTTTCACGGAGGGCGATCACAGAGGATCGCCCCTACGGATAACTGATCACTGAATTCAGATCTCTGCCGTCACCAAACTCGCGACAGGCCTTTGAGATGCGCCGGAATTACAAAACAAGGCCCATTTATAAACAGAGTTTACAACTGCAAGGTGTGAATGGTCAAGCTGATGAAACCCAACCTCCCAACCACACAATATCTGGGCGCTTTCCCCACAGGCCCTCCGAGCCCACAGGTGAAACGCTGAAAGGCACTGTGCAATTTCTCAAAGAGAAGGGCGCTGATCTTGCCGTATGCTTTGACGGGGATGCGGATCGCGTTGTCTTCTGCGATCGGGACGGATTCCTGGGATTCAATGAAATGGTTTCCTTTATCTCATGGCTCATGGCCAGAGAGGCGGCAAAAAGACTGTGGCCGCGACCATTGAAGTGGGAAGCATTCTCGATCTCGCGCTCGCAGAACTGGGCGCAAAGGTGGTGCGGGAAAAAGTTGGGGATGTGCGTCATAACCGAGTCCACTCAGGAATCGATGTCAAAAGCGCTTCTGGATAAGGGTGTACAACTTGTGGAAGAGATGGTAAATGGGATGACGCTATAGATCTCCGAATTCGGACGTATTGCTCCCCTACGGCACCGTCACGCTCTTGGCCAGATTGGCAGGCAGGTCAATGGGGCAGCCTCTCTCTTTGGCGGCATAATAGGCCAGAAGCTGCAGCGCCACCGAGTTCACAAACGGCGAAAACAGGGGATCGACCTTGGGGACTCGGATAACGGCATCCACAAACGGGTCGATATCTCTATCCCCCTCCTCGGCCAGGGCAATGACCTGCGGTCCTCTGGCTTTGATCTCCCTGATGCTGGTCAGCATAGGCTGATAGGTGTCATCCCTGGCGGTAATGGCAACCACCGGCGTATTGGCACGAAGGAGCGCAAAGGGCCCATGTTTGAGTTCCCCGGCAGCATAGGCTTCGGCATGGATATAGGAAATCTCTTTCAATTTCAGCGCCCCTTCCATGGCTACCGGATAATTGATCCCCCGGCCAACATAGAAGGCGTTATCATACCGGGATAGCTCTTTGCCATACCGGGCAATCACTTCCTCGTTGTCCAGCACTCGCTGTACTTTGGAAGGCAAGAACTTCAGTTCCTCGATCAGCCTTCTATAATCCTTGATATCCAGAACACTGGTCGGGGCAAAGGATAGGGCTAATAAGTACAGTGTAGTCAATTGAGTCAAGAAGGTTTTGGTGGCAGCCACTCCGATCTCCGGCCCCGAGTAAGTGTAGAATACCTGATCGGCAATACGAGTAACGCTGCTTCCCTGAACGTTGGTGATTCCCGTAGTTAAACATCCAAGCCCCTTTGCTTTTTGAAGGGCTCGCAGCGTATCGGTGGTTTCTCCCGATTGGGTGATCCCCAATACCCACGTCTTGTTCAGCGCCATCTCACAATGATTGAATTCGGAAGCGATCTTCGCCCTCACAGGAATCTTACAGAGTTTCTCGAAAATGTATTCTCCAATCAATCCGGCATGGTAAGAGGTTCCGCAAGCCACTATGAGGGCGTCTTTCAGACTTCCTTTTTGCCTCTTGGCCATTTCCAGTTTCACCACAGGCTCGATGAATGAGATGTGGCCCTTGAGAGTACTTTCAATGGCCTTGGGCTGTTCGTGGATCTCTTTGAGCATGAAATGCTCATACCCGGACTTCTGCGCTTCCTCCACACTCCAGGGAACCGTCTGTTCATCCCGCCGCACCTTTTTGCCGTTATTGGTAATGATAATATTCCTGTCTGATATAACGCCGAGATCGCCATCTTCCAGATAGATCACCTTGTTGGTATAATCCAGCAAGGCCGCCACATCGGAAGCCACAAAATTCTCCTTGTCTCCCACCCCAATGACCAATGGGCTCTCTCTCTTGGCTAACACAAGCTCCTTGTGCCCTTCTGCCAGCACTACAATGGCATAGGTGCCCGTTACGCACATCAAAGCCATGGATACTGCTTCTTCCAGATTACCCTGGTAATACTTCTCTATCAGGTGAGCAATGACCTCAGTATCGGTATCCGAACTAAACTTGTGCCCTTCCCCGATCAACTCTTCTCTGAGTTTCTGAAAATTCTCGATAACCCCATTGTGAACCACAGCAATCTTGCCGCTGCAATCGACGTGAGGATGAGCATTGGCAACAGTTACTCCCCCATGAGTGGCCCACCGAGTATGACCGATTCCTATATTTCCCTGGCCGATGGAGATATTCTTCTCGAAATCCACCACCCGTCCCACATCCTTTTGCAGAATGAGTCTATTGCCCAGAGTAGCGATACCGCAGGAATCATAGCCTCGATACTCCAGTCTCTTGAGGGATTCCAGCAGGACCGGCTGGGCTTCCCTGTAGCCGGCGTATCCAACAATACCACACATGCTATATCACCAAACTTCCATCAGGAATATTCTGACGGATTACCTTCATTGACTTGATCCGGCAGTGATTGCCGACGACGACTCCGGGTTCGACAACAACGTTATCCCCCAGATCGGAGTAGCCCCCGATGATGGCTCCCATTTTGACTCGCTGATGTTCATCCTCAACGAGCACGCTGGTTTCTCTACTGCAGGCTGAGAAATGGTTCCTGATGATGACTCCGGGGGCAATTACCGTATCCTGCAATGATGAGTTTGCCCCTATGGTCACATTGTCCCCAATAGCGCTATTCCCCACGATGCTGAAGGGCGAAATGAAGACATTCTTTCCGATGCTGGTAGAGGGGAAAATGCACACTCCGGGTCCAATCTCACACCCCTCACCAATCACCACCGGCCCCACGATGTAACTGTTCGATCTGATAACCGTTCGATCTCCAACAGAGACCAGTCCCTTTACCGTTACGCCATCCTCTATAACGCCACCCAGGCTGGGAGAAATCCCGCCCAGAATCAGATTGTTCAACTCCAATATATCCCAGGGATAGACTGCATCCAGCCACGTCCCTCGTGTTTCCTGGGCCATGATATCGCACCCCTGGTTTATCATTTTCTGAAGAACGGCGGGTAAGTTTACCTCATCCCCGATAAAACTGAAAACCTCCTTGTTAAGGGCATATGTCCCGGTGTTTACCAGGCTGCTGACCTTTTTAGAAGGCTCTTCGATAATCTCTTTCACCCTGCCGTCACGCACCATTACCACCCCATATTTCGATATATCATCCTGGGCCCTTATAAGCACCGTGTTCGACTGAGCATTGACCAGCGGTGCAATGGAGTCCGGACTGATGATATTATCGCCGGCAACGACAAGGAATCGATCATCGGCTACACCCCTGGCTTGCTCCAAGGCATGCGCCGTGCCTAACTGATGAGGCTGAATGACATACTCGATGTCCACGCCGAATTCTTTTCCGGAGGCAAAATAGTCCTGTACATGTTCCTTGCGATACCCCACAACCATCACAACACGGCGAACACCGTTCTGGGCAAGAGCCTCGACAACATATTGGAGGATGGGTTTTCCGGCTATAGGCAACATCACCTTGGGCATCAGTTTAGTGAATGGCTTCAACCTCTGCCCTTCACCGGCGGCAAGAATGATGGCCTGAGTTATCCTTTTTTCCATGTATCACATCTCCGTTAGACGAATTGGTGAGCCATCGAGGTTCCTTGGCAGGGCATGTAAAAGTCTGACTCAACCCCCGATCCAGGTAGAAGGAAGGCCCACTGCGCGCACTCGTTGGGGAAACTTTTGCGAAGGGACACCCCCAGGCACCCGGAAGGAGGATTATTTCTCCTTTTTTCAACAGCCTGCTAGAAAATCCTTGCCCTGGGACGAATCATCCCTCTAGCTACCATTCCCGGACCGACAATGGTATCATTTCCGATGCTGCATCCGACATTCAAAGAGCAATTGATGCCGGTCTGCACCCCATCTCCAAGGATGGCTCCCAGTTTGCGCCGGCCGGTATCGATGCCGCCCACTTGTACGTTGCGCTTATTCAATTTCAAGTTGGCTACTTTGGTGCCGGCGCCAAGATTGCAATTCTCCCCGATGATACTGTCCCCGACGTAGCTCAGATGGGGGATCTTGGTATTGTTCATGATGATGGAGTTTTTCACTTCAACCGCCGCACCGATATGACACCGATCTCCGATTGCCGTGCTGGGGCGAATGTAGCAATTCGGTCCGATATCGCAGCCTTCACCGATGATTACCGGTCCCACAATATATGACCCTGATCTGATCACTGAGCCTTTGCCAACAGATACAAATCCTTTGAGGACGACGTTCTCTTCCACATCTCCCTCACTTCGCGATTCCAGTTCAGCCAGCAGCTCTTCATTAGCCTGGAGCAAGTCCCACGGGTAGCTGATATTGATCCATGAGCCGATCATCTGATAGGCAACCGGCACGCCTCTGTCAATCAATAACTGGAGGGAATCGGTCAGTTCGTATTCGCCTCTTGTCGATTTTGGCGTTTCGGAAATGGCTTCAAAAATTTCCGGGGTGAACCGGTAGAGGCCCGCGTTCACCAAATTCGAGGGGGGATTCTGAACCTTTTCGTGAATTCGCCGCACTCTTTGTTCATCCACTTCCACCACACCCATATCGGCGGTATCTTTCAATTCGATGAGGCTCATCTTGTTCGCATCTCCGGCGATGGCCTCGCGGATGAATTCACTCTTGATGACGGCATCGCCGTTGGCCAGCAGAAAATGGGGGCCCACCAGGTTCTTGATGGTGGCCACTGCATCGGCAGTCCCCGTTTGCTTTCGCTGTGTGGCATATTCGATCTTCAGACCCCACCGCTCGCCGTCTCCAAAATAGTCTCGTATAGCCTGATCGAAGTAGCCCACCACAAACACGATTTCTGTTATACCGGACTGCTTGATCTCCAAAATCACGTGTTCCAGTATCGGCTTGCCTGCGATAGGCACCATGACCTTGGGCCTGGTATAAGTGAGGGGATGCATCCGTTTCCCTTCACCAGCGGCCAGGATGACTGCTTTCATTGCTGCTTTGCCCCGGATACTTTCAATCGGATTCTCCTTTGGCGTGAATTCATGCTGTTTGAGCTATTATAGCAGGGAATGGGCATTTCGACTACTGAACCAACGATCAGGCCAAAAGGACTATCCGGTCACTTGACAAACAGGAGCATTAGGATATCATTGTAGCTAGGGAATCTCTCAATAAGTGTTATCAACCCCCCTTCCCCCATTCTTGGAGGAAGGGAAGAGAATCTGGGGGACATCCTTCGACAAGCTCAGGACAGGCTCCCCAGCCCCCCGATCGCAGTCGAGGGTAGGCCCCCGGCAGGAGGCGTCCTGCGCCACAAGTGACGATTCGGCTAGAGTAAATTGATCTTATGGATTTTCTGAGACGCTATTCCCTGATTCTGGGGCTCAGTACACTGATTGCCGTCATTGTGCTGTTGTTCTCCTCCTCCGATCTCTTCTTCTCCTCCGGGGCCACCTTCATCAGCACCGAGTTGAATAAGTCTTCCGGGAATGAGACTTTTGTAAAAACCCGGCTGGATATCGGCGACCCGGAGCACACCGCCCAATTTCCGCTGCAGATGGGAGATTGGAGAGGCTACGATTACGATACCTCCCAATGGGAGGACTTACTGGGAACGAAAGTGATGCTGATGCGCGGATATACTCGCCCCGGCGTATACCAGCCCATCTTTTTCCTCATCTCACAATCGGCAACATCCACCAGCTTCCATCCGCCACGGGTATGCTATACGGCTCAGGGGTACAACGTGCGAGAGCAGACCAAAGACCAGGTGATCGTCCCCGGGACGGATCTACTCGGCAAATCCGATGACATGATCATACCGGTTGAGAGGATGATCGTCACCAAAGACGATAAGGATGGGAACATCACCGAGCGACGGGTGGTCCTGCATTTCTTTGTGAAAGGCAACCAGTTCAAGACCAACACCATCACCTGGATCCGCATGGAGGCGCTGTCGCCGCGAGAGGGATCTTACGAAGGCCAGCTCACCCTGGAAAAAGAGTTCCTCAGCCAGGCGATCCCGCTGATGTTTGCCTCTGCTCAGAAGGAGGATTGGAACCCGGTAATCGCCGATCTGGCCGATTGGGGAGTTGGCGGATACATCATCATCGTTCTTTTGCTTTCCATACCGCTTGCCCTTATCATCTTCCCCAAAACCCCCTGGGGAAAACGCCCGGCCATCAAGCCCGAGCCTGAGCTATGAAGATAAACCGCAAAACTGTGGCCGGGATGGCGATCACGCTGGGTATACTGACGCTCTTCTTCTGGCCCACGTTCCGCTGGCTGTATGATTCGTGGGTCGCCGGGGGTTTTCTCAATCGCGATAATCCCTACAGTCACGGATTCCTGATCCCCTTGATCTCCGCATTCATCGTCTGGGCCAGGCGGGATCAGATGGAAGAGACGAAACCTGCAATTCTGGGGATTTTTGTCCTGGCGCTCGGAGCAGCGCTCTACCTGGTAAGCTTCAACCAGGATATGAGAAGCCTCGGGGCGCTTTCACTACTGATCGTTCTCACCGGGCTGGTCATTGCTTTTCTGGGCATCCGCACCACCAGAGCCATGGCATTCCCGCTCTTTTTCCTGCTGTTCATGATCCCTCCTCCATTCATTCAAGATCTCACTTATGACCTGCAAACGATCTCCAGCGATTCCTCCGTCTGGATTGCGCAAAAAGTAGGGGTTGATGTGACCACCCAGGGGAACCTGATCTTCCTGGGCGATGCTGCCGACCCTTCCGCCACGCTTGATGTTGGCCCCGCTTGCAGCGGCATCAACACGCTGGTAGCCATGGTAGCTCTGGCGGCGCTTTGCGCCTTTGTTCTCCGCGGCGCCATGTATAAACGAGTGTTCCTGTTTGCCCTGGCCTTTCCCCTGGCCATCGCTGCCAATACGTTGAGGCTGGCCGCCATCGTGGTCAGAGCCGATAGCCGCGGACTGGATTCGGCCATCACGTTGCACGATTGGTCCGATCCCCTGTTCTTCGGCATTGCCGGGCTGCTGTTAGTCCTTTTTGCCCTGATGTTTAGCTTGACTCTCGCCTACCAGAAACCTCCGCCAATTAACGCTAAGGTTATCCTGATGAGAGTGTGGGTGCTGATAATGATTCTGGCTAATGTGGCTGCTGCCATGTTCAGCCTGGCGGGCAGCACCATCGATGGGGGAATGCTGGAGCACACCGCGGTATGGATACTGGGATTGCTGTTTGCACTGGCTGTTTTCAACATTGCCTGTGGAATTGCCCTGCTCGAATGGAAACGGTGGGGGCTTTACGGATTGGCTGCCGCAAGCGTTGTGGTTTTGATTATCAGCCTTGCTATCGGCGAAGGCATTATTGGGTCACTTGTCAGCCTGTTAGGCGTTGCCGTCCTGTATGGATTGCTTCACATCAGTAGTCAAGAGTCAGTTCAAGGTTCGAAGTTCAACGTTCAATAGAGAGGTTTGTAGCGACGATCCTTTGTGATCGCCCAAGACCGGAAGTCCGAATGAACCCCCTCACCCCTTTTTCACAAAGGGGGAGTTTTGCATGATTTTTGGAAAGGAAGGTTAGGAAGGATTCCCAGCCGGGATTGATCAGAGCTTTCCCCAATGATATTAATGATATTAATGATATTGTTGAGTCTATCGGACATTTCATGAAAAAAAAAAAAGAGGCCGAACACTCTGATATTAAGAGGATGAAGTAAAGCACGTGGAACGTACCGACGCTACATCGCTAATACGCCCGGTCTGGTGGAAAACCAATCCCTTCCCGTTATGCTACGGGTATTTCACGGCCATCGTCACCATAGAAGTTGAAACTGTTGTGCGGGGTCCTGAATGGGGGGTGGGCCTCTATTTTGCCCTGCTCTTCGGACTGGCCCTTGGCGCCACAGCGCTTGATCCCCATCCCTTTCATCGGATATACACAGCGCTGGAGCTGATTCCCTTGATGAGAATCGCAGCCCTTGCCCTCCCACTTCCGGAGTTCACGGAGGCCTCTCGATACGCCATCGTAGCAGTCCCGGTGTTCGCAGGCATCATCGGTGTCTCTCGAATATTGCGCCTGCGTGCCGATGAGATCGGGCTTACTGCGCGTGCGATGCCCGAGCAGATATTGGTAGCACTTACGGGGGTAGCATTCGGAGCAGTAGCCTATCTCATCCTGAAGCCAGAATCACAGATCGCCCAGTTGACCGTTGCTCAAGCGATGTTTCCGTCCCTGGTGTTCGTGGCATTTCTTGGCTTTGGACAAGAGCTGGCCTATCGCGGCGTGATGCAGCATGTGGCTCGGTCTTTTGGCTCCTGGGGATGGGTCTATATTGCTGGTATTTTTGCAGCAGTCCAGATACAGTATGAATCAGCCCTTTACTGCCTTTTGATGCTTCCGATGGCCCTTTGGTTCGGATGGATAGTGAAGCGGACAGAATCAATCATGGGGGTGAGCATCGGCAGCGGTTTGTTCTATATCAGCTTGTATCTATTGTTCCCGAACATATGGTGAAAACAGGATCCGACAAGACACAGCGGCAAACAGGGAAGGCTGATCTGAGGATTGAGACAATCATATCCGTACCAGACACCCTATTGAGTGCAGAGCAATGCTTGAAGAAATAGCAGTCATCGGACTGATTGTATTCTTGATCACCAAAGAGCTGGCTGATGCCAGCGATTCCCCCTTTCTCCGCCGCTTGGGACGAACCTTGAATGTATCGATCACACCACTGGCCATCGTTTTTGCCATTATTGTTGTTATGAGAGTGAATAGTCTCCTCTAGAGATGGAGAAATGGACCGAGTGTTGCAGCAGCTGGCTAATGAGATGATTGAACTGACAGGACAACCTGAACCCATGATGATATATTCGCCCGCCCAAAGAAGAACACTATCGAGGACGCAGGTATCATGAAGAACTGGGGAGGCAGTGGTCTGGACAGGGTTTTTACGGCTATCCTTGCGGTTGCCATTCTCGCGGGCATTGGCGCCATCTCATACACAATCGCCAACCCGGGAACGCAAGAGGTTTTCACCGAATTCTACCTCCTCGGGCCGGACGGAAAGGCTTACGGCTATCCCAGTGAGCTGAAGGTGGGTGAGGAAGGCAGTTCAATCCTGGGGATTGTGAACCAGGAACACCGCTCCATGAGCTACCAGGTGGAACTGATTTCGGGCGGAGACCTCTATGAAGAAATGTCCCCGATCACGCTGACACACGGAGAGACATGGCAGCAAGAAGTCAGGTTCGCCCTCCAGAAACCGGGAAAAGCTCAGATGATTCAGTTTCTCTTGTATAAAATACGCACTCTGGGAAATGAACAAAACAAGCATACTTCGCTTTCTCTCTGGCTGGGGCGAGAGAATTTAAAAGCTGTTACTATTAACACCGGAAGCGCTGAAGCAGCTTACGAAATCAGAGTAAGAATTGATGCCCGGCTGACTGAAAACGACAAGTCTCTGACCGAACTCAGGTCGCTCGGTTCCGCCGTTGTGGCTCCCGGAGAAGAGTGGAAGCTTGCACCCGAATACGTCTACCCGGAGGCGGTCTGGCAAAACGCCGAGTTCCTGCTTTACCGCGATGGAAAGCTCATCTATCGAGAGAAATCACTTGGCGGATATCCGGAACTTCACCTGCTGATCAACGTGACCGGCTCAACAGGATAGTCAGCCTTGCTCCAAGGAAGCCGGGCCACTCTGATCAAACGCCTTCTCCCATTCATCTCGCCGGAAAGGTTCTGCCCCAAACACTGGCATCCGCTCATCCCTGCTGTTACAATAACACGGTTGGGAAAACCGGTCAGATTCCGGCAATAGTCCTCTTTAGTGAAGATCATCGTGCCGCAATCCAGATCACAGAGAGCCCGACCACCGGGAGACTCGCTATCTCAGGCCTGATTTTTGCTATCATGACAGACTACTGCCTCACACCCGGTACCATGCTGTTCGGGATTCTCTCTGATCTCTCTGCCTGCCGGGGAATGGTGATCAGTGTAGCGGGAACTGAGTCAACTACCCTATACTCCCTGGTCCATCGCAACCCTCCTGCTGGGCCTTGGGATGGCAACCTCCTTTTCCTTGCTCAGCAAAGGTGCTCGTCATCACAAGGCATTGGCAAGGCAGACCAAAAAACGCTCTACTTGTCGCCGGCCTCAATGATCCCCGCTATCCTCCTCAGACTCCTCGGCGGTGTAAGAATCAACGCCCCTCCTTCTCGCCTATCCTGGCACTCCGGACTGCCCACCGAAACAATGCACCTATTATCATTCCTAGTGTCACAGGCCTAATAGGTACTAATGGGCTATTTACCGTGGCTCTCTCGGTGGGTAACATGTAGTCACTCCCAGTATTTACCAGATATTTACCTTGCATTTACTTTTGTTAACCTTATTACTACCAACATGGGATTGAGGGGGCAGGCAGATGAAGCGATCAAAATACCGCAAGACGTCATTTGGCGGAGAAGTGGTAACCGGCAAAAAGACCAAACTTTTCCTGCAATTGCTGATGGTAATGCTGGTGATGGCAAGCACCGCGGGTGTGGTCTTCTACAAAAACGCTGATTCGGCATCTCACCCTCTCCTCGATAAAGCGACCTCAGCGGCAATCGCTCATGCCGATCTCCCGGGGAATAGCCCGTCCGGGCTGGAACCACTCACAGCTGCTATTTCCATACCCGCAAGCACGCTGGAAACAGCCTCCCATATGGGTGCTCCCGCTAATCAGGTTTCAGGTGGCGAGGTGCCCAATATAAGTACAGCAAGTGCCAACGTCACTCTGACGATGGCCAGGGAGGGAAGCGGCATCATCTATCCGACCACAGGCAATCATGACTATGCCCAGGGAACAGTGGTCATAGTCATGGCCACACCGGAAAGCGGATGGCGATTTGACGGCTGGACGGGTGACGTGGTCAATCCGAATTCCGCCACTACCCCGGTCAAGATGGACTCGAACAAAACTGTCACTGCAAACTTCTCCAGGATTTCAGGAAGTGGCGGTGCCGACAGCTCCTATACACTTACCATGGCAATAAGCGGAACCGGCACCACAAATCCGGCCGCTGGGACCTCTACTTATTCCGGCGGGACAGTCGTCAATATCTCAGCCACTGCAGCAACAGGCTGGCGATTCACCGGATGGACGGGTGATGTGGGCAATAGTAATTCTCCCTCCACCACCATCACCATGAGCGCCAACAAGAGCGTGACCGCCACATTCGCCAGGGTTCAAGTTCAATATGCTCTATCTACCAGTGTGAGTCCCTCTCAGAGCGGCACGATCAGCCCGGCGAGCGGAAGCTATGCAGCAGGGAGTTGGGTGATACTTACCGCCACCCCCGCCACGGGTTACAATTTCCTTGCCTGGAGCGGAGATGTCACTGGGAGCCAGAATCCAGCAACGGTTACCATGGATGCTGCTAAGAATGTAACCGCCATGTTCACCAAAAACCTGAATATTTTATCAACGAGCATCAGCCCAACCGGTAGCGGCGCCATCAGCCCAAACAGCGGAATTTATGCTGCCGGGAGCCAGATCACCCTCACCGCCACACCTGCCTCCGGCTATTTCTTCAGCGGTTGGGGAGGAGCCGTCAGCGGAAGCCAGAATCCCCTTACTCTGACGATGGGCTCCGATATGAACATCACAGCCACTTTCACCAAAGTGCAGAATACCTTATCTACGAGCATCAGCCCGGCCGGTAGCGGCAGAGTCAGCCCAAGCAGCGGGAGCTATGCCGCCGGGAGCCAGATCACCCTTACCGCCACACCTGCCTCCGGCTATTTCTTCAGCGGTTGGGGAGGAGCCGCCAGCGGAAGCCAGAATCCCTTTACCCTGACAATGGACTCTTCCAAGGCCGTCACTGCCACTTTCACCAAGAGTCAATACACCTTATCCACAAGCATCAGTCCTTCAGGGAGTGGCAGCATCAGCCCGGGCAGCGGCAGCTACGGTGCCGGAAACCAGGTAACTCTTACCGCCATACCCGCCTCTGGATACACCTTTAGCGGATGGAGTGGGGCAACCACCGGCACGCAAAACCCGGCCACCGTTACTATGGATGCCAACAAGAGCGTCACCGCAACCTTCACCAAAGTCCAATACACCCTTTCCAGCAGCATCAGTCCCGCCGGTGGCGGCGTCATCAGCCCGAGCAGCGGCACATACGGCGCCAGAAGCCAGGCGACTCTCACCGCCACACCCGCTTCCGGCTACACCTTCACCGCCTGGGGAGGATCGGCCAGCGGGAATCAGAATCCTTTGACCATCACCATGGACGGGAACAAGAGCATCACCGCGACTTTTACGAGGATTCAATACGCCCTCTCCACCACTGTCAGTCCTGCCGCCAGCGGTACGGTGAGCCCGGCCAGCGGCAGCTATGAATCCGGGAGTTCAGTGACATTAACCGCCACTCCCTCGGCGGGATACAGCTTTAGCGCCTGGAGCGGAGCCATCACCGGCAGCCAGAACCCGGTAACCATTACCATGAATGCTGCCAGGAACGTCACCGCGACTTTCACCAAAGACGTCACCTATACTCTCACTGCCAGCCTCAGCCCTGCCGGAAGCGGAACCATCAGCCCGAACAGCGGAACCTATGCCGCCGGGAGCAGGGTAATTCTTACCGCAACAGCCGCATCCGGTTATACCTTCACTGGATGGAGTGGGGCAATTGCCAGCACCCAGAACCCGGTTACCATTACTATGAATGCTGCCAAGAGCGTGACCGCCACCTTCACCAAGCTTCAATATGCCCTGTCCACCAGTGTCAGTCCCACGGCCAGCGGTACGATCAGCCCAGCGAGTGGAAGCTATGCAGCCGGCAGTTCAGTAGTCTTGACCGCCACACCTGCCGCGGGATACAGCTTCAGCGCCTGGAGCGGAGCTGTCACCGGCAGCCAGAACCCGGTAACCGTTACCATGGATGCCGCCAAGAGTGTAGTTGCCACGTTCACCAATGTTCAGTATACTTTATCCACGAGCCTTAGTCCTTCGGGCAGCGGCAGTATCAGCCCGAGCAGCGGGAGCTATGCGGCTGGAAGCCAGGTAACCCTCACCGCCACACCTGTTTCCGGATACAGCTTCAGCAGTTGGGGCGGTGATGCCTTCGGCAGTCAAAATCCCCTGACCATCACAATGGATTCCAATAAGAGTATCTCTGCTACCTTCTCCACCACCAACAGTGCTCCCTTCTCTTCGGGATTCTATCGCCTGAGGTTTGAGTTATCAACTACTTCGGATTGGGTAAGCCTCCAATTTGTGAATCCGGAATTCGTTCTGGCATCAAGGTTTGTTGCCAAGTCTGGAGTTTCTGTCAACGCCGACATATCGAAGATGGACACCGGTCATATGATCTTAACCCAACCTCTTGCGAATGCCACGGCAAAACAGAACGTCAGTATGACAGTAGACTATGCGCTGCCTGCGAGTATCCTGAACAGCCCTCCCAACTTCGTCCTTAAGAAAGGCAATCTCAATCAGGTCACTTTGCGCGTCTATAGTGTTTCAGAGAATCAACTCACTCTCATCCATGAAGTCCAAGTTGGCCAAACCACCCTTCAATTTGCACTTCAATTTCCACTAAATGTAACCGAGCTGATGAGCATAACACCTGATCCGCTGCCAAACAGTTCAACACAAAAACTCCTGTTGGCATTCTATTACCCCTGGTATGACACTAGTTCATGGAATAGTCCCAACTTGAGTGATCATCCCCTGCTTCGGTTGCCTTCCAGCTCACCTGCACTAATGGAGGCCCATATCACACAAGCCAAGAATGCTGGCATTGATGGATTCATATCCTCTTGGCCAGCACCTGGCTACTATGAAGATTTGAACTTCAAGAAACTACTTGATATTGCACAGAATCACGAATTTCAGATCACAGCTTATTTCGAAGCGTTGGCAATGAACGGAACTCTTACCAGGGATGAAATTGCTGGCCGACTTGCATATCTGATATCCACTTACGGCAATCATCCGGCATTTGTCAAACATTGTGGAAAACCAGTGATCATCATCTACGCTTCCAGTCATCTTTCCACTAACGTATGGGGAGGAATTTTTGATGAACTTCGCGCCAAAGGGCTTGACGCTGTCTTTATTGGTGCGGGTTACACGGAAGAAAATCTCACAGTTTTTAATGGCATCCATCAATATAATACTGTCATTGATCCGAACTTCGGAAAGGCAGCGGAAAACGGGTCTCGATTGGTACGTTCTTACGAGATGCTAAATGATCCTCATGCCCAGCGCATATGGGCGGCAACAGTTCAGCCGGGTTGCGATGATCGATTACTCGGGAAGACCCCTAGCCATTATGTTGATCGCAGAAATGGCGATACCTATCGGCAGACTTTTGAGGCAGCACTGCAAAGCAATCCTAACTGGATATTCATCACCTCGTGGAACGAGTGGCCAGAGAATTCACATATTGAGCCAGGCGAGAAATATGGTGACCAGTATTTGCAGATCACTAAAGAGTATGCCGACAAATGGAAGAATGGCTCTAAAGCCAATGAAACATGATAGCCTTATGACATATGGATGATTCATTGGCTTTAGAGTTAGTTAGGCGGCTTCACAGAAGAATCCAAGCCCATGGATACCACGGGAAAACGCGTGGTGTCCAGTTCACTTCAATTGAATGCCTTGATAAACTTCCCACGACCTTACGGTCGGGGTATTACTTCAGGTCAAACTTCGTTTGCCCTGCTTTCGCAGGGAGAACTTCCTCCCTCGACCACAATGGTCGGGGAATCAAGTTTCGTAAGTTGAATCTGGGTGCGAGCCTGAAGTCTTTTCTAATCCAAAACATGAGCCTAATTGTTTATCGCGGGCTTATTGCTTATAATAGGGGTCATGAAGAAAAGAGTGGTTGTCACAGGAGGAGCCGGTTTTATCGGATCCCACCTCGCTGTCGAATTGGCACGCCGGGGCTGCTATATCACTATCATCGATGATCTCTCCACCGGGAAGAAAGAAAACATCGAGGGACTGCTGTCAAAGGGTAATGTCCAATTTGTGCATGATAGCATCACTAATCTCCCCCTGCTTCAGCAGCTTTCTAGGAACGCTGACTGGATATTTCATCAAGCAGCCATCGCCAGTGTGCCCAGCAGTATTGATAATCCCTTGGCATCCCACGAGGTCAATGTAACGGGGACCCTGAATGTGCTCCTAGCGGCTAGGGACAATGGCGTCAGAAAAGTCGTTGTTGCATCTTCCTGTGCGATTTATGGCGATCCTGTTGTACTGCCGGTGTGCGAGCACATGCCCTCCGATCTCCAATCACCCTATGCTGCAACCAAATTGGCTATGGAGCACTACTGCGATGTTTTTCAGCGCGTCTATAACCTCCCAAGTATTTGCTTGAGATATTTCAACGTCTATGGCCCCGGCCAGAGCCCTGATTCGCAGTATGCAGCAGTTGTCCCCAAGTTCATTCAACACGTGCGAGAAGGAAATTCTCCTGCTGTCTTTGGAGATGGGGAACAGACTAGGGATTTTGTCTTTGTACGTGATGTGGTGGAGGCGAACATTCTTGCGGCTGAAAGTGATGTCACCGGCATTTTCAACATCGGAAGCGGAGAACACATCTCTCTGAATACGTTGGCAGAAAAGATTATCCGACTCATGAACAAGGATGTCAGAACAATTCACAAGGAGCCCAGACTGGGCGATATTCGCCATAGCCTGGCTGACATTTCCAAAGCTCAAATATTTGGCTACAGGCCAAAATATGATTTGGAATCCGGGCTGAGAGAAATCTTGGGGAGACTGAATTGAATTCCCGGGACTGACCTATGATGACTTTACCCCCTTCATTCTGGGCCTATAGGGCCTATTTAACGCTGATGGATTCTGTATTGTGGTTCCTCTGGACTGGTTGTGGAATTTGCCGTTCTCATCTGAGCCTTCAGTTTATCCGCGCTGATGAAGGGCGCGAATGACACTAACAATTATAACATCCAACCGCTCTGAAACCACACACCCTACACTATTTGAGATGTTATGCCCCACAGCAAAAACACTTGTTTTCATGCTCCACAATGACGGACGGTAAACACAACGAAGAGGCCTCTTCTCAATCTGTTGGCGAGCCGCAGAGATTTGCTCTCGATATCATCTGGGTGGCCATAGCACAGGTATTCACCTCAGCAATAGCCATCTTTACCTTACCCGCTCTGACTAAGTCTTATTCCTCAGAAACTTTCGGTATATGGGTCCAGGTCAGTATGACAGTCAGCTTACTGACCCCGCTTTTCGTTCTACAACTAGGGACTGCACTGGTCAGATTTCTGACTGCCAGCGCAGCCAAGGAGAAAAAACGTCAGATCTTCGGCGCAATGCTCATCCCCATCCTCGTTTTCTCAGGCCTTGTCGCGGTGGCTGCAATGCTGCTGGCGCAACACCTCTCCTCGGTTATTTTCGCTAGCCCTGCTCATGCCACTTTTGTTCGTTTGGCTGTCCTCTGGACCATTGTTGAGGCGCTCTTCTTTTTTGGTATTTCCTACCTGCGCGCTGATGGTAAGATCAAGACGTTGTCAACTGTTTCGGCAGGTGTCGCTGTGGCTAAGATGGTGCTGATAGTAACACTGGCCAAATCGGGGTTTGGATTGCAATGGGTGATTATCAGCGTGATAGTGGCAGAGCTAGGGTTTACATTAGTGGTTTTCGGTCTCATTATTAGGGAGATCGGATTTCCCAAGCCAAATACCATGGGTCTAGGGGAATTCCTTGCTTTCAGTATCCCTCAACTGCCCAGTAGCCTTTTATTGTGGATAGTCAGTTCCAGCGACCGGTATTTCATTACTCATCTGATCAGTATATCACAAGCCGGGGTCTACTCATCATCCAATACCTTAGCCAGTTTGATGGCTCTGTTTTATGCCCCAATCGGCTTTGTCCTTTACCCTACCCTGTCAAAAGCCTGGGAGCAAAATCGGCTGGTAGAAGTAAGAAACTATCTTGAGTACTCAACCAAGCTTTTTCTGACTCTGGCTATCCCCGCTACTGCCGGGCTAGCCATCTTGTCGCAGGCCCTCTTGAATCTCCTGACTACCCCGGAATTTTTGGTCGGAGGGAGATTGGTGCTACTGGTTGCAATTGGGGCCGTATTTCTAGGAATATACCAGATGAATCTCTATATTGTCCTTCTGGTACGGAAGACCAAATGGTTGCCTTTGTTCGTAGGGGCCGCGGCAGCAATCAGTGTTGGCACTAACGTTGCTTTGATCCCCCGAATCGGGATCATGGGAGCTGCGGTTTCTAACATTGCTTCGTATTTTCTCTTGGCCTCAATTGTGTCTTTGTGGGCAAGAGAGACCGTTCACTATAGCATCGATCTGCTGTATCTAGGCAAAGTCATTGTAGCGACTTTGGTTATGGGCTTGTGTCTATGGGTGATGGACCTTAATGGTCCTTTCGGGATTATTCTGGGAGCATTTTCGGGAATGGTCATATTTGGCATCGGACTTCTCTTGATGAGAGCCTTTTCAGAGCAAGATAAACAGCTTGTCAGGGAGACCGTTAGGGCTCTGATGCCATCAAAGCGTTAGCGTGGGAAGTTAATCCCATAGTAAGCGATGCGGCTTTTGCACCAAATGAGGTACATAATTGCAGTGGTGTAATGAAAACATGCACCTGGAAAAGAGTAGTAGATACCCACGCCTTTACAGGCGTGGCACTTGCGGGTTCAAGCGGAGCTTGTCCTGCTCGGCTCTCACGCCCCGTCTTCACAGGCGGGGAACTCCCGCTTGATTAGAAAGGTGTTCTAGTGCAATTCCCTCTGTCTATCTTGCATGACTTCGATGTCCGTTTTTCCATCCTATTTCAATGCGGATTCAATGATGCTCTGTCTTATCCGTTCAGGCAGCTTTGGCACGACAAACCTCCCCATCCTGAACGCGTATTCGCGCAAAAGGAAGGCTCTTCTATTCAATGGCAGCATAACCGAGTAATCTTGGCCAAAAGTCAGCCCAAACTTAGCTTTCTGCTTATGGTGAACTTCTTGCGGGTCGGAACTATTGGATCCCATATTCAGACGGCGATAGCCGTGGCCCTGGGTCCATTTAAGAAGTTCCCAGATCAGACTGTAGTTTATAGTGTCATAACGGGCTGTCCTGTCAAGCCCCATGTATGGCACATGAACGGTCTTGCTGGGCTCATGAACAAAGAAGCCCATTCCACCGATGGCCCTATCCTGATTTGTGAGCAAGATTATGTGAAAATTCGTCGGGTGAAGTGATTGGAAAAGCTCCTGGAAAAAGGATTCAACATATGGGATAGCGCCGATATGCAGAATGTTTTGGCGATATAATTCATAGAATATTCCCATATCCTCAGCAGTGGTTACTTCCGTACTCAGATAGCCACCTTTGCGAATTCGATTGATTCGTTTTCGCTCCTCCGCCCTGAGAATATCATTCCAGATAATCTCCGGCGGCTTATCCTCAAGATCGATCTTCATCACCCCGTGACTGGTGTCCAGGCGTGATCCTGGAATGGCCGCTGCCTTACTCATCTCTTCGTCTGAAAAGTGTACAATAGCATACGTAATTCCCATTCTTTTGGCTGAACTCTGCAAATGTTGAACCAGTGCTTGCACCACTGGCTTGGCCAAGCCTTCTGCGCACAATGGGCCTCCATAATCGGAATAACTTAACGAATCCAAAACCCTGATGAGCGCAAGTTCTTTCCGTATCACAAAAGGGCAGAGCCCGATCATTTCACGATTTGAGTCCCGAACCACTAGGTAGTGAGGCTTAACATTGAAACACTTCTCTAGGATGTTCCTCCATGCCAGTGTGTGGTAGAAGGTTCCCTGTGGGGATTTGGCCACAAAATCCTCCCACTCTTTCTCGTCGCTCAGAGGTTCAACAATCATTTGTGATTTCCCCCCTTAATGATTAATCCCGCGTGCTGATGGGTTTCTCAAATACCTTTCGCAATGAGAATAACCTCATGCAGCTGACGGATTTCGTTTTGCGAAAACCCAACGCTTCAATCGATTTCACCGAAGGAACATTATCGATTTCAACATACGCGAGCATCTTCTTAAATCCCATTGATTGAGCTAATCGCAACCTTTCCTCATTGATCTTTTCCCCTAAGCCCATCCGGCGGAATTCCGGAAATACCAACCGGTCATACATCAATGACTCCGAATCGGCGAGACGAATCTCTGCCTCGAAGAGTTCTTCATACTTCACTTTCTGCGTGTAAATCCAGCCAAATCCAGCGGGCTTGTTATTCACGCTCACCACAAGACAGATATCTCCCTCACTGATTTTTCGCAGAGCTTCTTGGTGAGAATAACCATCATCATCTGAGGTAAGAATAACTCCCTGGAACAATTCGCTGCTAATGTCTTCTTTGGAAAGGACTTTAATTTCAGCAGGAACTTTGGTGATCACCGTTGGTATTTCTGAATCGAGCGAGCGTTCGTAGACAATCATTGTGACGTATTTGAATCCAAGACGGTTCACTATCAGTCTCCTGAATGCTAAAGCATAGCGCGACCGGCCCCATAGTTTTAATCTCTGTTTAAGCATAATAAAAACCTATTCTCCTCCCAACCGAATCAATAATCAGTTCAACTGGATGATCGAATTTGAGAATGCCACATCTTGTGCGTGGTCCTCAAGAACATACGAGGCAATCATCCCATGTGACCAAACGTTCGCTTTAGGGTCCTCACATGGCACAAAAGGGTCGCCACGTAATAAGCACTGCTCAGAACGCGTAGACATTCGCACTTCCGGTGTAAATGCCCATCGATGTGACCAATTGCATCGTTGCCAGAGTAAATTGATTTAGCTTCCTTCTGCGAGTGTTTTCCCAGTGGGATATCCATGCTAGTATATCGTTTCATTAAAGTATATCCATTAAAAAGCAGGGGCAAAATCAAATTTCTTCCATCGATGTACCCCGGGAGAATCGTTGATTTCCTTGACCCCTAACAGGATTCTTTCCTTGAGTTCCTGTTTGGAATTGACGCGAATGTGCTTCAGAAATGTTCTGGCCATTTTCCCGAAAAGCGTTTCGACCAGATTTAGCCAGGAGCCGTGTGTAGGCGTATGAATATAAACGAATCGTCCCGGTCTTCCGGCAAGGTATTTCATCGTCTCCTTGGAGATGTGGGCCGAATGGTTATCCAGGATGATACGGATGGTAGATTCCGCCGGGTAGTAAGCATCCAGATCCTTAAGCAGCGATATGAACTCCCGGCTGCGATGCCTGTCATGAACCTGGGCAGTCACATGACCGTTATGCAAATCCAGGGCCGCCAAGATCGACAATGTCCCGAGGCGCTTGTACTCATAGTCCCGCATCACTCGGGATTGCTGTCCTGGTTCAGGCATGATATCGGGGGCGACATTCTTGATGGCCTGAAGCCCCGGTTTTTCATCTACAGATACGGTGATGACCGGCGGTGCGCCACTCATTTCCTCCGCTTCGTTTTGAAGATTGACCTCCTTGTACACGCACAAAACATTCGCCATTTTCTGCTCAAACTCAGGATCGCGTTTCTCCAGGTAATAGGCCATCTTATGAGGGCGTATCGGATGTCCTTCAAGTATCCTCTGTATCGTAGCCTTGGCCGCTTTCTGCAAACAATCGTGTCCCGCTTCCGGTCCATATCTCCTGGCATGAGCCGCCAGAGCGCTCCGCGTCCATATCTCAGCGGCATAGCCATACTCGGTCGGTTTCTTGCAGGCCAGATTAATGACCCAAGCCTTCGCTGCTTCGGTAATCACCGGTTCCTTGGGACGATGATACTTGTCTTTCAGCCCTTCTTCGATACCCACGGCCAGCGCCTTGTCTACCCACTTGTAAATGGTCGGCCTGCTGACGTGAGTCACTCTTTCAATCTCGGTGATTGGCATGCCTTCTGAGTATCGTAACAAGATGTTAGCCCGCTGCGCTTCTCTGACCGGCGCCTTTCGTGAACCGGCCAGTTGCTGTAGCTGTTCTTTCTTGTCCTGCCCGAGGACCAGTGTTGGCCTGCGAGTCTTGCGTGGCATATGGATTCCCTCCTATCCTTTCTGCAACCAATATACCACGAATTGCTTTATATGTAAATATTATGATGAAACATTATACTAGTCCTCCCATCTCCTCTGCATTGCAGAATGCAGATCTCCCCATAACCCACAAAACATAACCTTGAATTTACTGCTATCTTCAAGTATTGGGATTCTACCCAGACGGAAAATATCATCCTTTGAGCTAATCAGTTTGTTGGGTAATACAGAAACAGCACAGTTGAATCCACATCCCTTGACAAAGTCAGCCAATTGGGGGCTAAGATTCCCATTGGGATAGGAAAAGGTAGCAGTCTCCTTGCCAAGCTTCTCCTCAAGATCTTTCTTGGATTGAAGAATCTCATATTTGGCCTGCTCTAATGGCAAATTGGTCAGAATAGGGTGATTGACTGTGTGAGCACCAAACACGACGCCGTGGTTGCTCATTTCTCCGATCTCATCCCAAGACAAAATAAGCTCTTTACCTAAGTCCATAGGGATATCTACGCCAGAAATAGTGAGCAGTTTTTCTATCAAAACAAGCTTTCTCTCTTCAGATAACGTCTTTAATCTCTCAACAATTAAAGACCCAGCATGAGCTTTAGCGAGAGCAGCATGAGTGGAATAAATTCCAAGTTCGTCCAAATTAAGTTGATTGGCAATGCTGTGATGAATAACATAGTTTACCTTATCCCACCAGAATAAGTTGCCAGTGCCGATATGCCCAGTAGCAGGGAAAATAGTGGCCGGGATGTGGTATTTTCTGAGAATTGGATAGGCGTAGATATAATTATCTTTGTAGCCATCATCAAATGTGATTACCACCGCTTTTTGTGGAAGGCCATTTCCTTGCTCGATATCTTCTGCCAGCCTCGCAAGTGGAAGAATCTCATAATTTCGACATAAATATTCGATTTGCTTTTCGAAACGCTCAGGACTCTCTGGTTCAAGAGACCAGCTATCCCTTTTGGGGCAGACCCGATGATACATTAGCACAGCCACCTGAGATTTGGTGAGCTTTCTTCGAAGAAAGGCGTAAGCACCTAATACCCCAAGATTATCAGCTGTTGTCGTTACTAATGCCTTCATCTCCATTTTATAACCCTTTATTGATAGAGCAACCTGCCATTGCTATTTTTATATCTGGCCTCTCTGTTGAGTGCTCTTTATTTTTCTCTGCTTCCAGTAGATACCCACGGACATAGCCCGCGGAACTCTGCAGTTCGGTTTCTTTACCCCTTTTTGTGTCCCATTTTAACTGACGGTCTACACGCTATCAAGCTCCATCTCCTCCTGGACATGATGGTTATCTGCCGGATTTCGCGGTGATCACCGATGGCAAGGCGGCCGATGTTACCACCGCTCGTCATTTCACCCTTCCCACCGGCAGCATCGTCGCCGTGGATCGCGGCTACTATGATTTCGATCTTTTCGCTCAATGGAATAGCTCCAGTGTTTTCTTCGTTACCCGGCTCAAAAGCAACGCCGCTTACTAATAAGTTCATAAGTAACTAGACTTTTCCCTGGGTTTCTGGTACGATATAGTTGTGCGAGATAATGATGCCAGAAAGCTTGACCATCAGACCCTTGAGCAGATACGAATGCGCGCGGTACAACAGATCGAGCAAGGCGAGCATCCGGATGATCTGGCTCGTACGTTGGGCCTGGCGCGCTCCACAGTATTTGGTTGGATGGCCCGATATAGGGAAGGTGGCTTGGATGCGCTCAAAGCGCAGCCCGTGCCGGGTCGGCCACCGAAGCTGGTGGGAAGTCAGTTGAATCGGCTGTATGACTTGGTTGTCGGTAAAGACCCACGTCAGTTGCGCTTCGAATTCGCATTGTGGACCCGGGAGATGGTGCGAGAGTTGATTCACCGAGAGTTCAACATCAGGCTGTCCGCGGTAAGTGTAGGACGGTTGTTGCATAAGATGGGGCTTTCGCCACAGCGTCCTCTCTGGAGGGCATATCAGCAGAATCCGGCGGCCGTGGAGCGGTGGAAGAACGAAACATATCCGGCCATCCGTGCACAGGCAGCGGCCGAAGGAGCGACCATCTACTTTGGGGATGAGGCTGGAGTTCGAAGCGATTACCATGCTGGCACCACCTGGGCTCCGGTCGGGCAGACCCCGATGGTGCGTACGACCGGAACACGCACATCGTTGAACCTTATCTCCGCTATCACCACGAAGGGCGCATTGCACTTTTCCACCTTTGAAGGTAATCTGGACTCCCCCAAGTTTATCGACTTCTGCAGCCGACTGATGCAGGACACCATGGGACCGGTATTTCTCATAGTAGACGGCCATCCGGTGCATCGCTCCAAGGCGGTAAAAGAGTTTGTGGATTCCACCCAGGGTCGGTTGCGTCTTTTTCGTTTTCCGTCGTACTCTCCTGAACTCAATCCTGACGAATGGGTTTGGAAGAACGTCAAGGCAGACCGTGTCGGCCGAGCTGGCATAACCACCATCAAAGGAGACCTTGCCACCAAGGTGATTGCCGCATTGGACCGTCTCAAAGAACTTCCCCATCTGATCCGCGGATTCTTCGCAGACCATAACCTGCGCTATGTCACTGCCTGATCTGTCCATATATTTATGCACGTATTAGTATATCCGTAGAGAACCGTCCTTTGCCCCAGCGATCCAATATCCTTGCCGACCAGATGATTCGCTTCACGGGCCCAATTGCCCGTCTGCAGTACCCTTGGCCGTTGCGCCGGGTAGTGTGGTATGGGATGCCCAAAACCAGAAGGAGATCGAGCTTCTCACCAATCACCTTCGCTTTGGATCCACCACTATCGGGAATATCTACCGGGACCGCTGGGAGATCGAACTGTTCTTCAAGGTACTCAAGCAGCATCTGAAGATCAAGACCTTCGTCGGCACCAGCCCCAACGCTCTCAAAACCCAGATTTGGACAGCATTGATTGCGCTGCTGATTCTCAAGTATCTCCAGTTCCGCTCTCAATGTAACTTGCCCTCTGGCACTTGGTGGCTCTCCTTCAGCTGAACCTGTTCTCCTATCGCGATCTCTGGAGTTGGCTCGATGATTCCTTCGAAACTCCACCCCAACTGCCGGACCCCCAGCTCAGGCTGGTATTTTAGACAACATCTCTAGTCTTGGTCCATCTACACTTCGAAAATGGGGAGGGAATTCATTACGCAGACCTACTCTTCAGACGCGAAAAACTCATCCAATACGTGATCAGAAAAGTATTTTGGACAGCAGTGTTGTTAGATAGTTAACTACAGTGTTTTCCCTACTTCTAAGCCCCATCGCTGTAGATCAAATCAGCGCCATCAAATTGCTGCCGTACGCAGTGAAATCGTGCAACTGTTTACCGTTCTTCCATCTTACTCCAATGTCTTGACATCTAATCATCGCGGGTTGGCCTCTTCTCTTTATCTCTTATCTCCAAACCTCGGACCCGCCGTTGTCATAAATGAGAATTCTTTTAGCAAATGATGATTGGTAGTTTGTTAGATTCTGCTCTTTGACATTGTGGTCTAACAAGACGCCAGTTGTGACGTCAAAATAACGGAGATAAATATAACCATAATTAACTTCCCTGTGCAGATCAATCATTATAGTATAATAAACTGGGGAGGGGATTTCACCCTGGCTTATCAATCTCGTTCCCCCGAGATAGTCTGTGAATATCAAGTCAGTCGGGCTACTTTCGGCCTTTAACCAGTGAGCAGCAGAGGATTCTTGTTCATGAATATATTTAATGTTGTAGTCTTGCCCAGCTGAGTTAAGAATCATTGATCTGGGAAAATTAAATATCTGGTATATCATACCAGTCGTGCTCATGAAGTAAGGAATAAGAGCTATTAATACCACTATATATCTCCATTTGATGCGGAGGAACCCGGCGGTTCGCATGGCTCCAATGACAAAGAATGATGCTAGGACAGTCAACACTTGGCAGTAGGTTCTGTCCTCGGCATAGTTTTGAAAAACGTAAGGAAAAACTACACCGGTTGCAAGAACTGCAGAGCAGGCTAGAATGAGAGTAAGAAATTGAACATCCAGTTTCTTCGATGAGGTTCCGGAAGAACTGGGATTGGGTGAAGCGCTGAAACCGTTTGCCTTGCGGTAGTTAATACAGCTGATCAAGACCCCAATGACAAGCAAAGCAATGGTCAACCATGAGAAGACAAACTCGAGAATCTGCGGCGCGTCCTTGGACCCTATACCTATCCCAAGGGCTGCTGCTGTTCCATAGCCTCTGGATTGCGCATCTGCGAACTCGACCACGCTTTTCTGCGTATTGTGAATCTGGTCTATGCCGACTTTAAACACTACTTCGTTGATTTGTGCATACCAAAAGAAAAGAAGGGCTAAAACTACCAGCAATGTAGATAACGTTACTTTTTTTAAAACATAAGTTGGCAGAAGGCTCTGACGGGTAATAGTCTCGAGGGCATCAGTATCGTCCTTAAGAGAGTCCAAATTATGATCCAAGTTCAAATCCGGTTGTATTGAACCAGAGGTTTTTGTTCTGAATAGGATGATTCTTGAGACGACGCTTATTCCAAGCCACGTAAGTAACAGAACGGCGAGGAGGATATAAGAGGTTGAATAGTGAGACACAAGACAAGAGGCAACAAAGATAATAAAAAGAAGCTTTTTGGCGAAATCGGACAAACCCTCATGAAACAAAACCATGACGGAAAGAGCGAAGAAAAGAATGGCTATGGTGGTGCGTGAGCTGGCGGACGTCATTAGAAAGACGTTTTGAGCCATGAAGAAAAGGGACGCCAGGGAGGCGTAAAAACTGCTGAGATATTTTTTGGCGATGAGGTAAACCACCAGAGGAGAAAAGGAAAAGATAAGAGGATAAAATATCTTAAAGAGGTATTCAGAGTCCATATGCATGAATGCCTGGTAGACTGTCGGAAGTATTGAAATACTCAAACAAGAATCAAAAGGATGGTCCATTATAGATTGCCAGTGGCCATTGTGGAAGGTCTGCTGAAAAAAGTAATATTCAGTGTTGGTATCGATGCCGATGATATGGGTTGACCTTAATGCCAACAGTAAGGTAAGGCAAACGGCGGTTGACAGGATCATTGGAGGATAAACGCTTTCAGAAACCTGTTTGTGCTTGATGCTGATGAATGTGAAGTAGGCAGGAATCACAACAAATAATGCCATCAGTACTATGTTGTTATCGGTGGCGTTCATCAGGCGCATGCCCATGATACCCAGAAATGGAAACGAAAAGGGGATAATCAAGAAGGATTTCTCCCTTAGATCGAGTTTGAAATCGGAAGATTGAATGAATGGATAGGGTTGATTTCTTAGGTAAGCAATGGCCGTCAATAACAGGGTGAGAATGCTTATGGAGACTAACAATGAGTTGGTGGCCAGTGGCGTATCATAACCGAATAGGGGGTATAGCCAATTGATGAAGAGCCCAAAGAACATCACAACTGAAACGCTCAGCCCAACCGATAGCACCAGTTTTTCGGTCAATACTAGTCTACTTAGATGCAAACAGTGAAGAATAAGGATACCAGGAACAAGTGTCAAAAAGGCGAATCCTAGCACTTGTCTAAGAAGAGGTATGTTCGCGAGAGTTGAGAAATCTGTTGCTACCAAGAAGATCATAATGAATAGCAGGAATGGGCTCGCGCTGGGGGATCGAAGGGATTTATGCATCATGGCACTTCTGAAAATAGCTACTTATTCTAGTATCATGTAACATTTAAATAAATTGATAAATTAGGTATAATCATGGTAAATCTTGAAGGAGGGATTTGCCATGAAGCCACGATACCGGGTGACATTGACAATGGAAGAACGCCAGGAACTTGAAGCCATGACTAGAACGGTCAAAACTAATGCAAGGCGATTTGTGCGTGCCCGGGCATTGCTTCTGTGTGATGCAGGAGAACATGGGCTGGCCTGGAGCGTGGCCGATACAGCCGAGGCGTTGGGAGTAAAGCGCAGCATGATAGAACACCTGA